>JASBVW010000051.1 GCA_029961005.1 Bacillota bacterium | reverse complement strand
GGTCCTGGAGCTGCAGAGGTCGTATTACCCCGGCCTCACGCTGGAGGCCTGCCGTGAGAGCGTCGGCCGGGTGCTGGAGAAGCGGGAGGTGCAGCATGCCATTCTCACCGGCATCGCTCTGGATATGCTGGCCGAGGAAGGCGTGCTCCCGGAACCTCTCCTGGACATTGTCCGGCGGGATGACCCCCTTTACGGGGTGGACGAGATCCTGGCCCTTTCCATCGTCAATGTCTACGGCTCCGTGGGGCTGACCAACTTCGGTTACCTGGACAAGGCCAAGCTCGGCATCGTCAAGCGCCTGAATCGCCACCGCCTGGGCCGGGTGAACACTTTTCTGGACGACCTCATCTCCGCGGTGGCGGCGGCCGCCGCCGCTCGGCTGGCCCACCAAAACTGCTCCGCCGACAACCACAGGGAGGACCTGGGGAAAGGAGAGGTCCGGTGAGCCTGCGGGAAGAGGCGCTGGAGCTTCACCGGCGCTATAGAGGCAAGATACAGGTATGCGGGCGTTTTCCCCTGCGCACGGCGCACGACCTCTCCCTGGCCTATACACCCGGGGTGGCCGAGCCTTGCCGGGAGATTCACCGCCAGCCGGAGGAAGTCTTCACCTACACCGCGCGGGGCAACCTGGTGGCGGTGGTGACTGATGGCACCGCTGTGTTGGGTTTAGGGGACATCGGGCCGCTGGCGGCCCTGCCGGTGATGGAGGGCAAGGCCCTCCTCTTCAAGGCCTTTGCCGGCGTGGATGCCTTTCCGCTTTGCCTGCAGACGGCGGACGTGGACGAGATCGTGCGGGTGGTGACCGCCCTCTCCCCTTCCTTTGGCGGGATCAACCTGGAGGACATCTCCGCCCCCCGCTGCTTTGAGATCGAGCGCCGGCTCCAGGAGGCGCTGGACATCCCCGTCTTTCACGACGATCAACACGGGACCGCGGTGGTGGTCCTGGCCGCCCTCTTTAACGCCCTGCAGGTGGTGGGCAGGGAGATGAGAGAAGTGCGGGTGGTGGTCAACGGGGCAGGAGCGGCGGGCGTGGCCATCGCCAGGCTTCTTTTGCGGGTCGGCGTGGGCGACCTGGTCCTCTGCGATCGGGAAGGGGCGCTGATCCCGGGCCGCGGCCGGGGCATGAACCCGGTGAAGGAAGAGCTGGCCGCTTTGACCAACCGGGAGGGCCGCCGTGGCTCCCTGGCCGAGGTCCTGCGGGGGGCGGAGGTCTTCATTGGCGTCTCCGGGGCCGGGGTGTTGACGGGGGAGATGGTGGCCCGGATGGCCCCCCGGCCGGTGGTCTTTGCCCTGGCCAATCCGGATCCGGAGATCGACCCCCGCCTCGCCCGGGAGGCGGGGGCGGCGGTGGTGGCCACCGGGCGTTCGGACTTTCCTAATCAGGTGAACAATGTGTTGGGTTTTCCCGGCATCTTCCGGGGCGCCCTGGATGCGCGGGCCACCGCCATCAACGAAGAGATGAAGCTGGCCGCCGCTCGGGCGATCGCCTCTCTGGTGGAGGCGAAGGACCTGGAGCGGGGTTGCATCATTCCCGCCCCGCTGGATCGCCGCGTAGCGCCGGCAGTGGCGGCGGCGGTGGCGCAGGCGGCTGTGGAGTCCGGAGTGGCGCGGGCGCGCCCCTCGCCGGAGGAGGTGGCGGCCCGGACCAGGCAATTGGCGGCCCAGGTAGAGGGGGAAATGGAGGAGGAGGCAGATGGTTGAGGAAGTTCCTGCCGTGGAGCTTGCCGAGGGCGAAGTGGCGGGGGAACATAGGAGTCAAGGCCCTGGAGGATGGGGTGACCATCATCGGGCTGACGCGCGGGCGCGAGACCAAGTTTCACCACACGGAAAAGCTGGACCGGGGAGAGGTCATGCTGGCCCAGTTTACCCGCCTCACTTCGGCCATGAAGATCAGGGGGCGGGCGATTATCTACACCAAGCACGGCCAGATCACAGCAGGAGATGTCCCGCCCGCGCAGCGGTAGCGCAGATGCATAAAGATGCATAAAAGGGAGGGCTTCCGAGCAAACTCCAGACCAGGAGAGAGCAAAGGAGGCCCTGTCATGGGAAGGACGTGGTTGGTGATTCTGCTGGCGATTGCCCTGGTGGTGGTGGCATTGGGATGGCTGAATACCTCCCGCTCGCGCCAGGAGCTGGCCAGGCGCCTACAAGAGGCTAAAGAGCAGGCGGCCGAGAAGCCGGCTGAAGCCCCGGCTGCCTTAACTGACCCTGCTCCGGGCGGCTGCAACGACTGCCATACCAAGAAGGCTCCGGACAAGGACTACACCCTCCAGGCGGAGGCGGCGCGGGTGAAGGGCCATCCCAAGACCAACGCCAACACGGTCAAGGAGTGCATCGTCTGCCACGGGGACCGCAGTTCCAAGCCCTTTAAGAAGGTCCTGCACACGGCTCACCTGCGGGGGCAGGTCTTCCCCAAGAAATGGGATACCAACTGCATTGCCTGCCACAAGATGAGGCAGGACGGATCCATCGGCGTCAAGGCGCTGGATATGTAGCGGCGGGTGAGCGGAGAGAGAAAGGCCTCGCCCCGTCCGTACGGCGGCGGGCGGGGTTTTTTTATATTTTTCGGTCTGGAAACCAGTCTTTAGCGACTGCAGGGACTATGGTATAATTAGCAAAGAGGTCGGAAGGCCGAGGAACGGAGAAGGCTACCGCGACCAGGCTTAATGAGCGAGCTCGGAGGGCAGAGGAGCCGGATGTGGACGGTAGTTTACATTGCCCCTAATCAGTCCGCCGGGGAGAAGATTAAAGCCCGCCTGGAGGAGGAAGGTCTGCTGGTCAGCCTGCGCCCCGTCAACCTCTCCTGTACGGGAGAGAGCTGTCAGTATGAGCTTTTGGTCCCGGAATCGGAAGCCGAAGAAGCGCAACAGTACCTGGCTTTGATCCTGAAGAGCCTTTGAAGAGACAAAGCATCGGGCTCGGCAAGATTGGGTGGGAGGAAGTACATGCCGACTTTTAAGGATCTTTTTCGCGGTAAGCAGAAGTACGTCACTGTACCGCCGAAAGAGAAGGTTGCCCCCAAAAGAGATATACCCGATGGCCTCTGGTCTAAGTGTACCCAGTGCAACAACCTTTTATTTAACAAAGAGATAGAGCGCAACCTCCTGGTTTGCCCCAAGTGCAACTTCCACTACCGGGTGCCCGCGCGCAGGCGCATCGAGCAGCTGACGGATGAAGGCACCTTTGTGGAGTTGGATCCCGACCTCAGCCCGGTTGATCCCCTCTCTTTCCCCGGTTATAAGGAGAAGCTGGCCGCCGCCCAGCACAGCCTTGGCTTGAAGGAGGCGGTGCTCACCGGCACGGCTAAACTGGAGGGCATTCCCATTGTCCTGGCGGTGATGGATTTCGACTTCATCGGGGGCAGCATGGGGAGCGTGGTGGGGGAGAAGATCACCCGCGCAGTGGAAGAGGCTTTGCAACGCCGATTTCCTTTGATCATCGTCTCCACCTCGGGAGGAGCGCGGATGCAGGAGGGGATCCTCTCCTTAATGCAGATGGCCAAGACCGCGGCAGCTCTGGGGCGGCTGGCGGAGGAGAGGGTGCTTTACATTTCCGTGCTCACCAATCCCTGCACCGCAGGGGTGATGGCCAGCTTTGCTTCTTTGGGCGACATCATCATCGCCGAGCCCGGCGCGCTGGTGGCCTTTGCGGGGCCGCGGGTGATCGAACAAACCATACGCGAGAAACTCCCGCCCGGTTCACACCGGGCGGAATTCCTACTGGAGCACGGTTTCATCGATCTAATCGTCGAGCGCAAGGAGTTGAAAAAGACATTGGGGCGCCTTTTGCGCCTGCATGGGATGGGGGGGCAGGCAACCAATGGCCTGTAACGGAGTTTTGGATTTCGAAAAGCCCCTGGTGGAACTGGAGAAGCGCATCGAAGAATTGAAGCGGTTCACGGCTGAGAAGGCCATCGATTTTACCGAGGAGCTGCAAAGCCTGGAGAAGAAGGCCGAGCGCTTGCGCCAGGAGATCTACCAGGACCTGGACCCCTGGCAGCGAGTGCTCCTGGCCAGGCATCCCAAGAGGCCTTTGGCCCTGGATTACATCCCGCTCATCTTTGAGGACTTCATCGAGTTGCACGGGGATCGCGGGTTTAGAGACGACAAGGCCTTGATTGGCGGCCTCGCCTTTTTGGAAGGTCGGCCGGTCACGATAGTGGCCGAGCAAAAGGGGAAGGATACCAAAGAGAACCTGTACCGCAACTTCGGCATGCCCTGCCCCGAGGGTTACCGGAAGGCCCTGCGGCTGATGAAGCAGGCGGAGAAGTTTGGGCGCCCGGTCATCTCTTTCATCGACACCCCCGGCGCCTTTCCCGGCCTGCAGGCGGAAGAGCGGGGGCAAGCGGAGGCCATTGCCCGCAACCTCCTGGAGATGTCCAAGCTCCAGGTCCCGATCGTGGCGGTGGTCATCGGCGAAGGAGGGAGCGGCGGCGCTTTGGCCATTGGGGTGGGGGACCGGATTTTGATGCTGGAAAACGCCGTCTACTCGGTGATCTCGGCCGAGGCTTGTGCGGCCATCCTCTGGCGCGACGCCTCCTACGCCAAAGAGGCGGCCGCCGCCCTCAAGCTGACGGCTCAGGACTTGCTGGAGCTGGGGGTGATTGACGAGATCATCCCCGAACCTTTGGGCGGTGCCCATCGGGGGCTCGAGGTAACGGCCAAGCTGATCAAAGAGGCCCTGGTCAGGCACCTCAATGAATTGTCAGAGCTCAGCCCTCAGCGGCTGGTCGCCCGCCGGTACGAGAAATACCGGCGGATGGGAAGGTGGCAGTGAAACCATGCGGCGCCTGGGCGTTTTAACCAGCGGGGGAGACGCGCCGGGGATGAATGCGGCCATCCGCGCCGTGGTGCGGACGGCGCTTCACTATGAGCTGGAGGTCTACGGGATCCGCCACGGCTTTCACGGCCTGATGCACGACGACATGGTGCAGATGAGCTCTCGCTCGGTGGGGGATATCATCCACCGCGGAGGGACCATTCTGCGCACGGCCCGGGCGGAGGAGTTTCGCACCGAAGAAGGGAAGAAGCGGGCTTTGGCCGTCCTGGAAAGCCGGGGCCTGGAGGGCCTGGTGGTGATCGGGGGCGACGGCTCCTTCCGCGGGGCCGCGGAGCTGGCTGCCTCCGGGAAGGTGAAGGTGGTAGGGATCCCGGGCACTATTGATAACGACATCCCCGGCACCGATTTCACCGTGGGCTTTGACACGGCGGTGAACAACGTGGTGGACGCCATCAACAAGATCAGGGATACCGCCACCTCGCACGAACGGGTGTACGTGGTAGAGGTCATGGGGCGCCACACCGGTTTCATTGCCTTGTCGGCCGGCCTGGCCGGTGGAGCGGAGTCCATTCTCATTCCCGAAGAGCCCTACGACCTGGAAGAGCTGTGCGCTCGGGTTTTGTCCGGTTACCGCCGGGGCAAGAGCCACAGCATCATCGTGGTGGCGGAAGGAATAGAAGGCGGGCCGGTGCCGCCGGGCCGGGGGTGCGAGCTGGAGTCCCCCGGCTTCAAAGTGGGGCGGTACGTGCAGCAGCGGACCGGCCTGGAGACGCGGGTCATCATCCTGGGCCACATCCAGCGCGGCGGCACTCCCACCGTGCTGGACCGGACCCTGGCTACTCTCTTTGGCGCCCGGGCGGTGGAGGTTTTGCGCGCCGGGCGAAGCGGTGTGATGGTGGGCGTGCAAGGGCAACAGGTGGTGGAGGTGCCGTTCGAAGAGGTCTTCGCGCGGAAGAAGGCTATCCCGCACGAGGTGTGGCAGCTGGCCAACGTGCTCTCTTTGACCTGAGGGGGAGATCTGTTTATGAGCTGGACGTTTAAGAAGACCAAGATCGTGTGCACGCTGGGGCCGGCTTGCGAGAGCGAAGAGATCTTGACGCAGATGGCCCGGGCGGGCATGGATGTGGCGCGCCTCAACTTTTCCCACGGTTCTTATGAAGAACACGGGGAGCGGATCCGCCGGGTGCGGCGGGTTTCTGAGGCGACGGGCAAGCTCTTGGGCGTGATGATCGACATCCAGGGGCCTAAGCTGCGGATAGGGGCGGTCCCCGGCGGGCGCCTCCAATTGCAGAAGGGGCAGGTCATCGTCCTGACCACCGATCCCGCGGGCGAGGCCGACCAAAAGATATTTGTGCCGTACCCTCCCCTCACCCGCCAGGTCGAGCCGGGGATGGTGATCTACCTCGATGACGCCAAGCTGGAATTGGCGGTGGAGGAAGTAGAAGGGAGCGACCTGCGCTGCCGCGTCGTCATCGGGGGGGGTCTGGAGTCCCACAAAGGGGTGAGCATACCGGGGGGGCCCATCGATCTGCCCGCCGTGACCGAGAAAGATCGCCGGGACTTGCGCTTTGCGGTGGCCAATCAGGTGGACCTGGTGGCCGTTTCATTTGTGCGCCGGGCTGAACACCTTCGCCAGGTGCGGCAGTTGATCCGGGAAAGCGGGGGCAGGCAGGCCCTCATTGCCAAGATCGAAAACGACGAGGGGCTGGCCAACCTCGACGAGATCATAGAAGAGGCAGACGGGCTCATGGTGGCGCGGGGTGACCTGGGGGTCAGCCTCCCGCCGGAAGAGGTTCCGATGATTCAAAAGATGATCATCCAGCGGTGCAACCGGGCAGGGAAGCCGGTCATCACGGCCACCCAGATGCTGGACTCTATGAAAAACTCGCCCCGTCCCACCGCGGAAGAGGACTGGCCAACCATCGATGGACCGACGCCGTGATGCTCTCCGGGGAGACGGCGGTGGGGCGCTTTCCGGTGGAAGCGGTCTCCATGCTGACCAAGATCGCCCTGCGCACGGAGCGGAACTTTCCCCACGCCGAATTTTTACACCGCCAGGAGCCGGCCCGGCGGTACCTGGTGGAAGAGGCCATCAGCCGGGCTACCTGCCAGACGGCGGACGAGCTGGGGGCCCGGGCGATCATCACCTCGACCCAGACGGGGGCCACGGCCCGAATGGTCTCCCGCTACCGTCCGCGGGCGCCCATCATTGCCGCTACTCCGGACCGCACGGTGGCGCGGCAGCTCCTGGTCTGCTGGGGCGTGATGCCGGTGGAGGTGGCGCCTACAGAGGACATCGATGCCATGTTAAAGGTTACGGTGGAGGCTGCGCTGAAGACCGGGCTGGTGCGGCCGGGAGAGATAGGGGTGATTACGGCCGGGCTGCGGCCGGGGGTTCCGGGCTCGACCAACCTCATGAAGGTACACGTCATGGAGTGAGGGAGGCGGCGGAAGAGGCCTTCCGGAGGTTGAAGCAGAGAAAAAAGGGGGAGGAAGAGCAAATGATTATTGGGGTGCCGAAGGAGATCAAAGCGAACGAAAACCGAGTGGCTATTACCCCGGCTGGGGTGGCGGAGCTGGTGCGGGCCGGCCACAAGGTTTACATAGAGCGGGGGGCCGGTTTGGGCAGCGGGATAGAGGACGCGGCGTACGAAGCGCAGTGGGCGAGAATCCTGCCCCGAGCGGAAGAGGTCTGGGCCGGGGCGGAGATGATTTTAAAGGTCAATGAACCCCTGCCCTCGGAGTACCCCCTCATGAGGGAGGGCCAGATTATCTTTACCTACCTCCACCTGGCTCCGGCGCCGGAGCTGACGCGGGCCCTGCTGGAGCGCCGGGTGGTGGGGATCGCCTACGAGACGGTGCAGCCGGACGACGGCTCCTTGCCCCTCCTCACGCCCATGAGCGAGGTGGCGGGGAGAATGGCCGTCCAGATCGGGGCGGAGTTTTTGCAGAAGAATAGAGGCGGCCGGGGCGTTCTCCTGGGCGGTGTGCCGGGAGTGCCGCCGGCGGAGGTGGTAATCCTGGGCGGTGGGACGGTGGGGCTCAACGCCGCCAAGATTGCCATCGGGATGGGCGCCCACGTCACCATCTTGGACAAGAACCCCAATCGCCTGCGCTACCTGGACGACGTCTTGCACGGCAACGTGATTACGGTCATGTCCAACGTCCATACGGTGGAGCGCTCCGTTCAATACGCCGACCTGCTCATCGGGGCCGTCCTCTTGCCGGGGGCCAAGGCGCCCCGCCTGGTCACTGAGGAGATGGTGAAGAAGATGAAGCCGGGCTCGGTCATCGTGGACGTGGCCATCGACCAGGGCGGGTGCATCGAGACCATCGACCGGGCCACCACCCACGACGACCCGGTCTACGAAAAATACGGCGTGCTCCACTACGCGGTGGCCAA
>JASBVW010000050.1 GCA_029961005.1 Bacillota bacterium | reverse complement strand
GTACTCTAGCAGAGCCCGAAGGCCAGACCGCGCCTTCGAGAGGAGGGGGTTCTCCGAAGGAAAAATTTCCGAGGGGGGGCCTGCGCGCAATCTGCATTGCCTGGGTGACCGGCTGGAGAAAGTAAAAGAATACTTCGCGGCGCAATCCTCCATCGAAGGGGTTTATCTCTTTGGCTCTTTTGGTACGTCCCTGGAAACCCCGTTGAGTGATATAGACTTTGGCCTCATCTTTGCGGAAGGAGAGGAGGATAAAGGGCTCTGGGAGCTCCTGGAGATAGAAGGTGCCCTCTCTCTCCTTTTGGAACGGGAGAAGGTGGATGTTGTAAACTTAAACACCGCTC
This sequence comes from Bacillota bacterium, assembly GCA_029961005.1. Lineage (GTDB taxonomy): Bacteria > Bacillota > UBA5301 > JASBVW01 > JASBVW01 > JASBVW01. The sequence goes on along the minus strand of JASBVW010000050.1, from coordinate 7,961 downwards.
CTGCTGCGGTCCGCTTTGCGGCCATTTCCGAAGGAGATCTCGTCTTTGCCCGGGATCCCGGTCGGGTAGAGGACTTCCGGGAGCAGACGATCGATTATTACCTGGATTATCAACCGGTGCTGGCTAAAATGTACCGGGACTACGAGGAGCACCTGCGGGAGGGAAGCAGCAGTGCCAAGTGGGGGGATTAAACGGGAGAAGATCCTGTCTTTCCTAGCCGACCTCGAAAAACGCCTGAAGAGGCTGAAAGAACTCCGGCGATTGCCCAGGGCCGAATTTTTAGCGGATTTTCGCAACGTCGATGCTACAATTTATAACCTTCAGGTGGCCATCGAAGCCATGGTTGATACGTGTAATCACATCATTGTCCGGGAGATCCACCAATCTCCCAAGACGTACGCGGACTCCTTTCAGATCCTGGCCCAGGCGGGTATTTTACCTGAGGAAGATCTCCCCCTCTATATTGCTATGGCTAAGTTCCGCAATCGGGTGGTCCACATGTACGATGAGGTAACACCGGCTCAGGTCTACGAGATCCTGCAAGACCATTATGACGACTACCAGAGATTCATCGACCAGATTCAGCGCTACCTGGAGGGGCGCACCTAAGTGCTATTGGTCGAGGGAGGCCGAAACGTGAAACCAGCCTTGACAAACAGATCTCTCAGCGTCGCATCTCCCGTAGATGCCCGCTCGCTGACCGCGGTGGGAGTGAGCGTCTTTTTTTGGGCGTCCGCCTTTGCCGGCATCCGAGCCGGGCTGACTGGCTATTCCCCCGGACACCTGGCCCTCCTGCGTTTTCTGGTGGCTTCCGCGGTGCTGGCGGGCTACGCCTTGGTGACCCGGATGCGCCTGCCGGAGGTGAAGGACCTGCCCGCCCTCCTCTTCTTGGGTTTGACGGGGATCGCCGCTTATCACGTGCCGCTCTCTTACGGAGAAGTCAGCGTGACGGCAGGGGCGGCCAGCCTTTTGATTGCCGCCGGTCCCGTCTTTACCGCCCTTCTGGCCGCGGTTTTCCTGCAGGAACGGTTGAAGCCCCGGGGCTGGCTGGGGATTGCCGTGAGCTTTGCCGGCGTGGCCCTGATTGCCCTGGGGGAAGAGGGGGGCGGCATGCATTTTAGCCGCGCAGCCCTGTTAATTCTGCTGGCGGCCCTGAGCACCAGCCTTTATTTCGTCTTTCAAAAGCCCTACCTGAAAAAATACAGCGCCCTGGAGCTTACCTCTTACACCATCTGGTTGGGCACGCTTCTGATGTTGGTCTTTCTCCCCGGCCTGGCGGCGGAGATCCAGGCGGCGCCGCTCTCCGCCACCCTCTCCGTGATCTACCTGGGGATCTTCCCGGCCGCCCTGGCCTATGTGACCTGGGCCTATGCGCTGGCGCGGATCCCGGCTTCAGTGGCGGCCAGCTTTCTTTACCTCTCTCCCGTGCTGGCCATTCTGATCGCCCTGGTCTGGCTGGGCGAGCTGCCCGCTCTCCTCTCCCTGGTGGGAGGGTTGGTGACCTTGGCGGGGGTGTTGCTGGTCAATAGCTCTTGACAACCGCCGGCTCTCGCCGTATACTATAACTTGCAACAGGGTGAAAAAGAGCTAGGTTTGCGAGCGGACGTGGCTCAGTTGGTAGAGCATTGGCTTCCCAAGCCGAGGGTCGCGGGTTCGAGTCCCGTCGCCGGCTCCAGTTTTGAAGCGGGTTTCCGGAATCACCGAAAACCCGCTTCGTGTTTTTTGTCCCTCATCTTGTCAATATGTTTCCTTTTTTACTAATTTCTGATACTCCTCCCTCAATATTCTGGTCAGAGGGCCAGGGACTTCCCTCCCTATCTTTATTTCACCTATGGAGGATACTGGCATGATCTCCATAAGTGAGTTAGTCAGAAAGCACTCCTCGGCTTCCAGTAACTCCGATAAAGAGATTTTTCGTTCTTGCACCGGATGGCCGATACCTCGGGCTAACTCCATGACTACGGCTCGCGTAACGCCTGGCAGAAGGCCGGTTTCGGGAGAAGGGGTAAGGATGATTCCTCCTTTAACCAGAAAGAGATTGCTCATAGCGCCTTCAACCACCAGACCGTGGTTATTGAGCAGAATTCCTTCGTCAGCCCCCTTCTGACGGGCTTCCTCCCGAGCCAGGAGATTATTCAGGAAGTTCAGGGATTTAAGGTGAGGGAGGGGACTGCCTTCATTCTGACGGATATCCACCACCACTGCCTTCATCCCCCGGGCGTAGAGCTCCGGAGAATAGGCGTGCAGTTCCCTGGCTATGATGAGAAGGTTGGAGTCGGAAGGCTCCTTGAAATGAGTGCCTGGTGAGGTTTCTCCCTTTTTGGAGAGGACTATCTTAATGTAGGCGTCGGAGAGGCCGTTTATCTCCAAAAGCCGAAGGGTGGCTTGTGTAATTTCTGCTTCTGAAAAGGCACTCCTCAGACCAAGGGTCCGGGCTGAGGAAAAGAGGCGCTGCAGGTGCCTGTCCAAAAGAAAAGGCCTACCCTGGTAGCTGCGCAAAGTTTCGAAGACTCCGAAGCCGTAGAGGAAACCGGCATCGAGGGCGGAGACGGTCGCCCTTTCCTTTTCTATGAAGTTGCCGTTGAGAAAAATCCTGGGCTGCATTTTTGCGCTTAACCTTGTGATACTGCTTCTATAAGGGCCCGGGCCTTATCTAAAGTCTCTTGATATTCTGCTTCCGGATCGGAATCAGCTACGATCCCTCCACCCACCTGGAAGTAGGCTTTTTTCTCTTTGATAATAAAGGTTCTGATAGCTATGTTCAGGTCCATTTGGCCGCCCAAGTCCAGATAGCCGATGGCCCCGGTATAAATACTCCTCTTGGTAGGTTCCAGTTCATCAATGATCTCCATTGCCCTTATTTTCGGTGCACCGGTGATGGATCCTCCCGGGAAGCAGGCCTTTACTATGTCTATATTATCTTTATCGGGAGATACTGTTCCCTGGATGGTTGAGACCAGATGAAAGACGGTGGGATGCCTTTCCAAGGTCAACAACTCAGGGACATGTACGGAACCATATTGGCAGACCCGTCCCAGGTCGTTTCTTTCCAGGTCCACGATCATGATGTTTTCTGCCCGGTCCTTGGGGCTGGTAAGGAGTTCTTGAGCCAGGCGCTGGTCTTCGTCAGGAGTTTTCCCCCTGGGCCGGGTGCCTTTGATAGGTCTGGTTTCCACTAGATTGCCGGATCTTTTCAGGAACCTCTCCGGAGAAGAACAAGCCACTGCTACTTGCTCGAAGTTGAGAAAAGCAGCAAAAGGGGCCGGGTTGATGGTGCGCAATTTCTTGTAGAGCTGAAAGGGAGAGGTATTTATCTCCGCTGCAAACCGCTGGGAAAGGTTGACCTGGAAGATGTCTCCCGCAAAGATGTAGTCGATGGCCTTCTTGACGGCTTTGAGATAACCCTCCCGGTCGAAGTTGCAGCGGATGGGACGGCTATGGATTCTAACGGGGGCGGGCGAGTGTGCCTTGGCGGGGCGAATTCCTTGCAAGAGCTCCTGCATTTCTCCTATCTTTTTTGCCGGTGACTCCCCACAACTAGAGAGATAGATGGCTTTGTGCAGATGATCCAAGGCGATGACTGTATCATAAAAACCGAAATAGCAATCGTAGATGTTCAGGTCATCCAGGCTGCGGGACGGAAGCTCTTCTATAAAATGACACAGATCGTAGCTGAAGAAGCCTACCGCTCCAGATATAAAGGGAGGCCCTTCCACTGGACGCTTCAGCGCGTATTGGTTTAATAACCTTTTCAGAACTTCAAAAGGGTTCCCCTCCAGTCTTTCTCGTTTTCCTGCCTTAAGAATCTCAATGCGGTGGCCCTTGCTTCTCATGATCAAGAAGGGATTGGCCCCTATGAAGGAAAACCGCCCCAGTCTCTGGGCGTCCATTCCGCTGTCCAACCAGAAGCTGTGGGGCTGGTCGGCGAAATATTCATAAATGTCGAGGGCTTCCAGAGGCAGGTCCAGCTCTTTGATCAAGAGGCTCATAGCAAGATTCCTCCATCGCTGTCTCTCATTCCAGCCCCACCCAGGGGGCGGGGATCCGGGGGAGGGCGGCGGCCTGCCCTAGAATCTCCTCTACCGTCCCCACCCGGGCGATGCGCCCGCGGAAGAGCACGGCCACCCGCCGGGCTAGGTGCGGGATCTCCGTATAGTCGTGGGTGACGAAGAGAGCGGTGATCCGAGTCTCCTGCAAAAGACGGCCCAGCTCGCTCAGGAGCTCCATCCGGGTGGGGTAGTCCAGCGCCGAAAAGGGCTCGTCCAAAAACAAGATCTCCGGCTCCAGGGCAAAGGCCCGGGCCAGGTTGACCCGCTGGGCCTCCCCGCCCGACAGGTGCAGGGCGGAGCGGTCCCGCAGGTGGGCGATCCCCAGCCGCTCCAGCCACTCCTCCGCGCGGCGGCGGGCGGCCGGCCGCGGGACCCCCCGGATCCGGAGGCCGGTCAGGACGTTCCCCAGCACGGTGGTATCCATTAGGAGAGGCTCCTGAAAAACCACCGCCATCCGCCGCCGCAAGGCCAGGGTGTTGCGAGGAGTCACCGGCGTGCCGTCCACCTCCAGGTGCCCGCGGGTCGGGCGGAGGAGCAGGGCCAGGGTGAGGAGGAGGCTCGTCTTCCCCGCCCCGTTGGGCCCCACCAGAGCCAGGACCTCGCCCCGCTCCAGGGTAAAGCTGGGTATGCGGAAGATTTCCCGCCCGCCCCGGGCCAGCGCCAGGTCCGTAGCCCGGAGGGCGGCGCCGGCCTTCTCACTTATGGCGCCGGTTGGGCCTAATGGGCCAGCCGGCACCTCCGCCGTAGCCTTCGCCAGTGGCGCTGACGCGAGATCCGGCTGCTCGGACCGCCTGGCCTGCGCCTTTTTGAGCTGGTTTATTTCTACCTGCGTGGTTCCTTCCCCTGTCACTGCGGCTGCCTCCTGTGCTGCTGCAATTTGGTGAGCAGGGCCGTGATCAGGAAGGAGATGGCCAAAAGGATGATGCTCAGGGCTGTGGCCAGTTCGAACCTCCCCTTCGAGATCTCCAGGGAGATGGCGGTGGTCAGGACGCGGGTCGACCCCTTGACGTTGCCGCCCACCATGATGGAGGCCCCGACTTCCGAGATGACGCCGCCGAAACCGGCGATGATGGCTGCCAGGAGGCCCAGGCGGGCCTCCCGCAGCAAGAGCCAGACGAACTGCACCCGGTTGGCGCCCAGGGCCAGGATCTGGTAGTGCATCTTGGGGTTCAGGGATTGGATGGCCGCCACGGTGAACCCGGCCACGATGGGCGAGGCGATGATGGCCTGAGCGATGATCATGGCCGTCGGCGTGTAGAGAAGGCCCAGAAAGCCTAAGGGACCGTAGCGGGTGAGGCAGAGCCAGGTGACCAGCCCTACCACCACCGGCGGCAATCCCATGCCAAAGTTGACCAGGCTGACTGCCAGCTCGCGCCCCCAAAAGCGCTTCAGGGCCAGGAAGACCCCTACCGGGATGCCGATGGCCACGCTGATCAGCGTGGCCAGGCCGGAGACCTGGAGGGTGCGGAGGGAGATCTCCAGCACCTCCGGGTCCCCGGTGACCAGCATCTTGATTGCCTCGACCAGTCCTTCTCCCAGAGCCCCCATCTTCCCCTCACTCCCCTCGCGGGAAAGGCCTTACTTGCCCAACTCCTCCTCGCTCTTGCCTGCATCGGCGAAGAAGAGGGGAGAGCCGTATTTGTCCCGGCCGTAGTCGGCGATGAGCTTCTGGGTCTCCGGCGCCACCATGAACTCCACGAAGGCCTGCGCCCCCTCTGCGTTCACCTTGGAGAACTTGGCCGGGTTGACCTGCATCACGTGATAGATATTCAAAAGGTCCCGGTCTCCCTCCACCAGGATCTCCAGGGCGATGTTCTTCTTTTGGGCCAGGTAGGTCCCCCGGTCCGTCAGGGTATACCCTTTCTTCTCAGAAGCGATGAGGAGGGTCTGCCCCATCCCGGAGCCGGACTCCTGGTACCAGGCCCCGCCGGGCTTGATGCCGGCCTTTTTCCAAAGCTCTTGTTCTTTTTTGTGCGTCCCGGAGTCGTCGCCCCGCGAGATGAAGAGGGCCTTTGCTTGGGCGATCTTCTGCAGGGCGGCGGCCGAAGACTTCATCCCCCTGATGCCCGCCGGGTCTTCCGCCGGCCCCACGAGGACGAAGTCGTTGTGCATCACCAGCCGGTAGTTGGTGACCAGACCTTTCTCCACCAGGGGTTTCTCCGCGGCCGGGGCGTGGGTCAGGAGGACGTCGGCCTCGCCCTTCTCCCCCATGGCCAGGGCTTGTCCCGAACCCACCCCGATGGGTTTCACCTTATACCCGGTCTGGGCCTCAAAGATGGGCAGCAGGACGTCGAGAAGCCCGGTATCCACCGTACTGGTGGTGGTGGCCAGGATGACGTCGGTTACCTTGACCGCGGCCCGCTCTGCGGCGAAACCCATCCCCAGAAAGAGGGTCAACAGAACGACCAGGATCGACGCACGCAAACGTCTTTGCCGCATGGTTTTCCTCTCCTTTCTTAGCTTCTAGCATAAAAATCAGCCGGGCGCGGAAAGACGCAACCCGGCTGCCAAGGCACAAGGCAACCACTACTGCCGCTCTCCTTTCCGCACTGGGAGGCATACCCGTTTCCAGGTACACCCTACCGGTCCGACCGCCATAGCCCTCGGCCACAGGCCGGTGGACTCGGAGAGGATGTAAAAAAGTTGTCTTTATACCCTTTCGCGCCGGAAGAGGGAAATCCTCCTTGCGCGCAGCGCGTCCGTTTCAGGGTCGGCCGTCGGGAAAATGGCTGCGGAAGAGGGCGTCCACTGCAGTGTTGGCCTCGGCCTTGAATTTTTCGTATTTATCGAGGAAGGACCGACCCTCTTCGGTTAAAACGGCTCCACCTCCGCGCGGCCCCCCGGCAGAGGTGGCCACCAGGTGGAAGCCGAGGCGCTCCTCGCTGGCCTTGATCTTGCCCCAGGCTGCTCGGTAGGACATCCCCATCTGCTGCGCCGCCCGGTGGATGGACCCCAGTTCCTCGATGGCGCGCAAAAGGTCGCGCCGGCCGTCGCTGAAGATAATCTTCTGATCCTCCGTCTCCAACCAAATTTTGGACTTGACGCGCATCGGCGATCCTTCTTTCTTCTCCTGTTTCCGTTTTTTGCTAGTTATGCCTAACCAGACATAACGAGAATTCTCCTGGACTACCCCTTTTCCCTGCCGGCGCGGCAAAGGGAGGCAAAGCTCTTCACGGGGGGTTCCCCTCTCGGCCCAGGAAGTAGCGCTCCACCCCGCGCCCGATGGCTTCGGCCAGGAGGCGCCAGTACTCCGGTTCACGGAGGAGCCTCCGCTCCACCGGGTGGGAGAGGAAACCCATCTCCACCAGGACCGCCGGCTCAGGGGCGTGGCGCAGGAGAAAGAAGTTTCCCCAGAGGATGGTTTGCCTGTTCTCCGGCTGGACCCGCTTCAGTTCCTCCTGGATCAGGGCGGCCAGCAGGCGGCTCTTGGCCGAGTCGCGCTGGTAAAAGGCAATTCCACCCCGCTCCTGGCGGTTGCGGGAGAAGTTGACGTGGAGGCTGATGAAGGCTTCGGCCCCGTAGCGGTGGGCCAGGCGGGCCCGGGCCAGCAGGTCCCGCCCTTGCCGGGTGCGGGGGACGGTTTCTAGGTGGCTCAGGTCTGTATCCTTGTTTCTGGTCAGGTACACCTTTGCCCCCCGCTGGGCCAGGTAGCGGTGAAGGTGGCGGGCGACGGCCAGGTTGATCTCCTTCTCCAGAAGGCCGGAGCCGTCGTGGATCGCCCGCTTGGCCGCCGCGTAGGACGGCAGCAGATCGTCGGGCGCGGCGTCGACCCAGGCGACCAACCGGTACGGCGGATGCTCCTCCTCGGCCAGCGCGTCCAGCTTGCGGCCGTCCACCGACATCACGTCCAGCAGGAACCGGGCCTCGCGCAGTGCCACCCGCAGGCCGCGGGCGTGGGCGAACCGGACGCCG
>JASBVW010000049.1 GCA_029961005.1 Bacillota bacterium | reverse complement strand
CTCCTCCTGCAGGAAGACGAGGAGATCTGGCGCTTGGCCAAGGCGAAGGAAGGGTCCCGCTTTCCTCTCCTGCGGGACCTCTTCCGCCAGCTGCGCCAGGGGCAACCCGCTCCCTTCTCTTATCTCCTTTCCTTGGAGCGGCAGCGCCTGGCTCAACGCCTCCTGCAGCAGGTGGTGCAGACCGGCAGGCCGCGGCGCCGGAGCCGCGGCGGCGCATGGGCTGAGACCTTGAGCCGGCTGACCATGCGCCCGCTGACCGGCATCCCCATCCTGCTCTTGGTGCTTTACTTCGGCCTGTATCAGTTCGTGGGCGTCTTCGGCGCCGGCACGGCGGTGGACTTCCTGGAAGAGGTGGTCTTCGGGCGCTACCTCCTCCCCCCGGTGACGCGCCTGGTCCAGGTCCTTTTGCCCTGGCCGATCTGGCAACAGCTTTTCATCGGTGAATACGGCATCATCACCCTGGGGGTCCGCTATGCCCTGGCCATCATCCTCCCCATCGTCGGCACCTTCTTCCTCTTTTTCTCCCTGCTGGAAGACTCCGGGTACTTTCCGCGGCTGGCCATGCTGGTGGACGGCCTCTTTAAGAAGATCGGCTTGAACGGGCGGGCAGTGATCCCCCTGGTGCTGGGGTTCGGCTGCGACACCATGGCCACCATCACCACGCGCATCCTGGAGACCCGCCGCGAGCGGGTCATCGCCACCCTCCTCTTGGCCCTGGCCATCCCCTGTTCCGCCCAGTTGGGGGTGATCTTGGCCCTCCTCTCCGCTCATCCGGCGGCTCTGGCGGTCTGGGCCAGCGTAGTGGCCTTCGTCTTTCTCCTGGTAGGCTATCTCTCGGCGCAGGTCCTTCCGGGGGAGCGGCCCAGCTTTTACATGGAAATCCCTCCCCTGCGGGTGCCGGCCCTGGAGAATGTCCTGACCAAGACCGCAGCCCGCATGCAATGGTACTTCCTCGAGGTCTTCCCCATCTTCATCCTGGCCAGCGTGCTCATTTGGCTGGGCCAGTTGACGGGGCTCTTCCCGCTCCTCATCCGCCTAGTCGAACCGGTGATGCGCCTCCTGGGCCTGCCGCCCCAGGCGGCGGTGGCCTTCCTCTTCGGCTTCTTCCGGCGCGACTACGGGGCGGCCGGCCTCTTTGACCTGCACAAAGCGGGAGCCTTGACGCCGGCCCAGTTGCTGGTGGCCTCCGTCACCCTCACCCTCTTCGTCCCTTGCATCGCTCAGTTTTCGGTGATGGTGCGGGAGCGGGGAGCGAAAACGGCCCTGGCCATCTTTCTCTTTGTCCTGCTCCTCGCGGTAGGCACGGGCTACGCCGTACACCTTCTCTTGGAGTACTCGGGGGTGAGCCTATGAGGGAGAAGGCACTGATCCCTTGCCCCTTCTGCGGTTACGAGTACAGCCCGGAGGAGGCCGTCTCTTCCTGCCGCAACTGCCCCTTCCACCGGACCTGGGGGCGCACCTGCAGCCTCTTGCGCTGCCCCCGCTGTGGCTACGAGACCCCGCCTCCGGCAGGGCTGGCCAAGTTCTGGCAAAAATGGCGCAAGATTGAGGAAAGAAAGGAGCAAAGCCGGTGAGCACCCTCCCGCTCGATCAGCTCAAGCCGGGCACCAAAGGAAAAGTGGCCGCCCTGAGGGAAACCGACCCCCAGCGCCTGAAAAAACTGATGGCCATGGGGATCCTCCCCGGCCAGCCCATTACCGTGATCCAGCAATACCCCGCCCACGTCTTTGCCCTCGGCCATACCCAACTGGCCGTGGACACCGCCATCGCCCGGACCATTCTTGTGACTGTGGAGGCGTAACCGATTCCCCTCCCCCGCCATACCATGAAGATGGAGAGACGCGGCACCTCTGCCAGCAAAGCAAAAGAAGGGGGAGGGGTTTTTATGGCTGAACTCAGATGGTCCCACCGGGGCGCCTTTCTGATCTTCCTGATCCTGATTCTCCTGCTTCTGGGCGATGAATAAACCCACGGCAGGTCCTGCCGCGCATACTCTCGGAAAGGAGGAAAGTAAATGGGCGGGTTAGGCTTCACCGACAGAAGGGCCTTCGCGGTCTTCCTAATCCTGATCCTCCTGCTGCTCGGCGATGAGTAAGGCCAGCAAGTCAAGGCCAGAGTGAACCAAAAACCAGGGCCGCCCCCCGGCGGCCCTCATCTTTTTTATTTATAGTGGTCACTCATCACTCAGGAGAAGCAGAATCAGAATGAGGAAGACGGCAAAGACCCGGCGATCCATTCTGTCGGCCTCCTTTCTTCAGAATCTTATCCCCTCTCCGCTCCCATCCCCGGGGGTTCTTTCTTCTTCCCGGGGTTACAGTCTCTGGAGAGCAGTAGGAGGATAAGAATTAGGAAAAGCGTGTAAGGGTTGGCCTGGTGAGAGACCGTTCTTTTAGGCATCGACCCCTCCTCCTTTCCCTAAAGGGAAGCTCCTGTCTTGGGACCTGCAGGGGCAGAAGGTGAAGGAAGAGAGGGAACGCTCCGCTCCGTTAAATTCAGGAGCGCTGAGACAAGGAAGAGCGAATAGGCCTTGGTAGCCTCCTCCTCCATTAATTGGCGAAGGTCTTCCTTCATAGCCAGAGCATCTACTACCTGGGCCTGCGTCTTCTCCCTTTGGGCCTGCACCAACTCAATCAGAGTGGACAGAAAATGCTGGCCCGCAGGGCCAACGTAGGGCCGCAGAGCTCCCAAAAGCTCTAAATCTTCGGAACGAATGGGAATAGCGTTCATCTTACGCTCTCTCCTCTGCGCTTTTACTTTCCAGCATGAGGTCAATACCATGATATGAGGTAAAAAAAGAGGGTGTCACCGGATAAGGACAGGCCTTTTTCCGGAAACACCCCGTCCAAACTCGTCCTTTTCTCCTCCACCCGTCAGGCCCTTTGCGCGAAAGTACCTAGGAGATCTTGTGCCATCTCCCCTCTTCCGGGCGGCCGCGCGGCCTGCGCCGGAGAAAATCCCACTCTAGAGGCCGCTCGCTCGGTGGCCGTTCGCCTGGAGGCCGTTCTCCTTTACCCCCTCCCCTTCCCTCTGTACTGGCGGCATGCCGGGACGGGAGGGGGAGGCTGGGTCCGGGGGGACGCCCTTGCCTCCGCTCCCTTCACTCAGGGCAGACAGGAGGGGCAAGAGCGCGTTGAGGTTTAGTTTACCCCCTCCTTTGGCCGCCAAAAGGCTCAACAGCGAATCCAGGCTTACCCCGCCCCGGCCCGACTCGGCAGGGGCCGGGGCGGGGAGGGAAGAGGCCGCACCTCTCCTCCCCTGCAGCAGCTCCAAAATCTCCCAGAGGTTGAGCAGCCCTAAAAAACCCAGCACGGTATTGACGTCCAGATGCTCCGGCTGGCGGCTTAAAGCTGCCAGCGCCAGCTGAGGAAGCACAGCAGTCTCCGGCCTTCCGGCCAGCCCTTCCACCACCGGCCCCTTCTGCCCTCCGGATTCGTCGGGCATAGTCAACACTTCCTTTCTCCCGGACGATAAATTATATTCATCCCCGCCGCATATTCGACCGCGCCCCCCGTACATCTTAAAAATATGCGCCTGTATACCCTGGCCTGCCGCAACCTAATCCGCCGCCCCGTCCGGACCACCCTTACCGTCCTGGGGGTCACGGTGGCCGTGGCCTTTACCGTGGCCCTGCTCAGCATCGGGGAGGGATTTTTGCGCTCTTTTGAGGAGACCATCCTGAAATACGGGACCGACGTCTATATCACGCCCCGGGACGAATTTCTGGGGATACCGGTAGGGGTGAATGGAGAACACCGCCCCTTCCCCGAAGACCTGGCCTTGGAGGTAGGGGCCCTGCCCAACGTCCGCCTGGCCCTCCCGGTGCTGCGGGTGCTCGATCTGGGCTCGACACTTACGCCGCTCTTGGTCTTCGGCATCCCGGCGGAGCAGTTCTGGCAGTTCAAGCCGCTGGCCCGACTTCAAGAGGGGCGCCTCTGGAGCGGCCCCACAGCCGAGGAAGCCGTGGCGGGGCACGCCGTGGCCACGGCCTTAAAACTCCAGGTGGGGGAGAACCTGCTTCTTTCCGGCCACAACTTCCGGCTGGCGGGGATTTTGGCCCCCACGGGGGGGATCGACGACTCCATCATCTACGTGCCCCTGCCGGTCTTGCAGGAGATCAGAGGACAGCCCTCCGCCATCAATGAAGTGCTGGTGCGCGTTTCCTCCGTCTCCAGCCTGGAGCAGACAGTGGAAGCGCTCCGGGCCCGCTATCCGCACCTGGCGGTCTATACCGCAGCCGAGCTCTTTTCACAGCTCATGAAGCTCTTCTCCATCGCGCAGGCCATGCACTTCAGCGTGGCCTCCATCGGGTTGCTCATCGGAGTCCTCTTCGTCACCTCCACCATGCTCATGTCGGTGAGCGAGCGCACCCGGGAGATAGGCGTAATGCGGGCCCTGGGAGCTTCCCCCCGGTACATCTTCGCCCTGATCTTGACCGAAGCGCTCTTCATCAGCACCCTGGCCGGGCTGGTGGGCTGCCTGGGCGGGTGGGGCCTGTCACACCTCCTCGCTCTGGTGGCCACCCGCTACTTCAACCTCTCCCTGTTTAGGGCCGCCGTCTCCCTGCGCATTCTGGCCCTCAGCATGGCCATCGCGCTGGCGGTAGGGGGAGTGGCGGGCCTTTACCCGGCCTGGCAGATGACCCGCCTCAGGATTGTGGAGGTTCTCCGCCGCGAATGAGGCAGCCCCGGCCTCAGCTTTGTAACACAATGTTAACCGCCTTGACACCCGGCTGTAACCACACTAGGATAGTATTGTTGGGGAAAGGGTCGACAAGAGGAAAGGAAGGACTGCGATGCCCAATCTCAAGCGGCTGGCCACCGCTTCTTACGCCACCGTAGCGCGGCTGGCCCTGACCGTGGCCAGCCCGATGCAATACCTGGTCGACCGGGCGGGTGACACCCACGCCTTCCTGGATCGCCAGGCCATCACCATTCTGCGCAACGATGGGTATCGGCAGTGGGCCGACCTGCTCCACCAGTGGGAGCAGTACCTCCTGGCCGGGACCTACTACGCCGACAGAGGGTGGAAGAACGCCAGCCATCACTATAACCCCCGGACCGGGGCCGGCCTGTGGCACCTCCCCAGCGCTGCCGACGAGTGTTGCCGCTACGCGGCCGCAGCTGCCGCCAGCTGGCGGGCGGGATACCGGGACGAGGCCATCTTTTGGTTGGGCGCAGCCCTTCACTTGGTGCAGGACGTCTGTGAGCCGCATCACGCCAGCGCCCTGGTGCTGCACGGGCATCAGCGTTTCGAGACCTGGGCCGATAGGAACAAGGCGCTCTTCACCGTCTGGGACCAGGGAATTTACCACCTGGGGTCTTCCCCCGCAGAGTGGGTCGTCGCCAACGCCCGCGCAGCCCAGCCCTTCCTGCCCCTGGTGGCCGGGAAAAAGGCCAGCGAAGAGTCATATACGGCCGCCGCCCGGGTCCTTCTGCCCCTGGCCCAGCGGACGGGGGCGGGCTTTTTGGCCTTTTTCCTGGAGAGCGTCTGTACCCAGGTAACTGACCAGGCGGGGATAGAGGATCAGAGTAATCAGGCCCGTCAGCACACCCTTCGCTAAGTTGAAGGGAATGACCGCCGAGAAGATGAGGGGTGCGGCCGCCTGCCGGGGAACTCCCCAGAGGGGCAAAAAGACAAAGTAATTGGCCGGGGCCATCACCACCGCCATGGCCACTGCCCCGCCAGCCAGGGCCGGGAGGAGGCGGCCAGCCCACGGCCCCCGCCGGAAGAGCAAGCCTGCCGTCACCACCAGCGCCGCACCGGCTACAAAATTAGCCCCTACTCCGATGATCCCGGCCGTGCTCTTCCCGGAGAGGAGAAAGAGCAGGTCTTTCACCACCTCAATCCAAAAGCCGGCCCAGGGACCCATGGTAAAGGCGCCCAGCAAAACCGGAACCTCACTGGGATCGTACTTCAAGTACTCCGGAAAGAAAGGCAGCGGGAACTCCACGGCATACATGAGCACAAAGGCCATGGCTGCTAAAAGGCCAAACCGGATGCGGTAAAGCGTGGACATCGTTTTCCTTCCCCCTAAAACAAGATTCCCGAGGGCACACAACCCTCGGGAAGACGCAGCCTTACACTGCCCCCAGCCTGAGGCAGCACTCTGACAGCACTCTTCTGCCTCAGTCCAATCTTCTCCCATCCAGACTTTACTGTCGGCGCCGGAATTGCACCGGCTCAACCGCTTGCGCGGCTCGCGGGCTGGCCCGGGGAGGGCTTCACCGCCGGTCAGGAATTGGAAGGTTGCCCTTCCTCACCTTGCCCCGAAGATTGCGCGCCTATTCAGTTGTCACTAGAATACCACAGAAAAGCGACCCTCGTCAAGCAATTTTGACCAGCCGCCTACACCAAGTGGCACCGGAAGCAGAGGCCGCTCCGTTCATTGCTCACGCGCAGCGACCCCGGGAGTGAACGGCTGTCGTGCGGGTCGTGGCAGGTGATGCAGGTGAGCGTGGTCCCGTCTTTCAGCGGAAGATCGAGGCGGATCACTTCCAGGCGTTGATAATTGGGGAGCTGAGGCACCGAGATCTCCACCGGATGGTCGCTGCTCAGCCTGCCCTCCCTCGCCCCGGGCGGACTGATGACCTCGTTGACGGCCATGGTCCCGTCGTGACAGCTCAGGCAGAGGGAGGTGGGATCGGCTATCCTCTCCCCCGGCTGCGGCAGCCCACCCACGTGGCAGTCGCTGCAACTGCCGTGGGAGGCGACCGCAGCCTCCGCCAGCAGCCCTGCCAGCAGCGCGGCAGTTAGCCAGGCGGCTACCGTCTTTACACCGCGGCGCATAGAAAACCCTCCTTCGGTCGGCATCCAGGCGGTCTACCCGATGGCAGACTGCCTTGAAGGAGGGAGCGGAACCATCCTCTCGGCAGTCTTCGGCAGCCAGGCTATCATGGCTGGTGAGCTTTAGACCCTTGGCTTTGCGTCCCTGCCTTTCGGCAGGTTTGCCTTTATCGGACTGCCCGCCCAATGCCCTTTTATTTCCATTTCTTTTATCGGACGGCTGCCGGGAGAGATAAGACCTTTTTTGAGCCCTAAGTCCCGGGGTTTTAGGCCTTAAGTCCTGCCGAAGTGCGACCAACGGCTGAGCCAGGGTCTCCGCAGGCTCACGGCGCCGCGGGGACATAGCTCCTGGCAGCAGTAGCAGTGAATACAGGAGCGGTCGTCAATCCGGGCCCGTCCGGCCTGGATGGCGATGGCCCCCGGAGGACAGCTCTCTGCGCACACGCCGCACCCCAGGCAGCGCGCCGGGTCCACCACCGGCCGGGGCGAAAGGTGGCGGGCCAAAAGGTCCGACCAGCGCGGAGGCAGCCACGGCACCACCTCCTGGCCGGTGGGCAGGCGGAAATCACCCACCGCCACCTCCCGCAGGTCCAGGCCCGCCGTCCGGTACTCGCCCAAGAGCCCCCGCCGCTGCGCCTCCTCCAGGTAGGGCACGCGCCACCGGGGCACCCCGATGATCCGCAAAGCCACATCGTCCACCGCCAGCCCGTCACTCCCCGCCAGAAGTACCTTTAAAGGCCGCGGATCGCCGTGGCTGGGCCCTTCTCCTTCCATGGCCACCACCCCATCCAGGAGCACAAAGGCCGGCCGAACGGCCAGGTACAGGTCCAAGAGCATGGCCCCAAAGAGTTCCCTCCGGCGCAGGCGGAGGTGAAAACCGGGCTTGTCCAATCCCACGATACACCCAAAGAGGTTCTTCACCACCCCGGTGTAGGTCATCAGGCCATGGGTCTTCAGCTTGGCGGCGCTGATGACCAGATCGGCCTCCACCACCGCCGCCGCCAGGGGAAAGCGCTTAATCACCCGGCCCTCCGGGAGGGGAACTTCCTTTACCTCCCGGAACGGGACGAAGCGCGCCCCCGTAGCCCGGCAGACCTCCAGGATCCCGGCCCGCTCGGCCACGCGCACCGGGTCACCATACCCCGGGCTGTCTCCCACCCAGGCTTCTCCGCCCGCTTCCTGAACCAGGCGGATCAGGCCCTCCACCACCGCGGGGTGGGTGGTCACCGCCCGCTCCGGGGGCGCTGCCGTAACCAGATTGGGTTTGATCAAAACCTTCTGCCCCGGCTTGATGAGCCCAGCCCAATCGCCCGCAAGGTCCAGGGCCTGGCGCATCCGCTCGGTCGCCTCGCGGTAGGACATCCCCTTCGGGAAGCTGATCGGCTCGCCGATGATCAAACGCACCCTCCCGCGCTTGTTCGGTAGGTAGGGGAAGGGCGGGTCTGGCGGGAACAGCCGCCCGTAGTGCTCGACGCGGAACGGCACGAGCGGCACCTGCATCTCCACCGCCGCGCCTGATGCG
>JASBVW010000048.1 GCA_029961005.1 Bacillota bacterium | reverse complement strand
GGCCAGGGCATCGTACCTCACCCGCTCCCGCCCTTCCCCCCGATAGCGGGGCAGGGCCTGTTCGGCGTACGCCAGGGCGGCCGCCGGGTCGTTGCGCCGGTAAGCCAGCAGGGCCAGGTTGTAGTAGCTGGCCCCGTAATCGGGGTTCAAGGCCAGGGAACTGCGGAAGTACTCCTCCGCCTCCTCCGGCCGCCCCGCCTCCACCGCCAAGACGCCCAGCTTAAACTCCACCAGCCAGTCCCGCTCCCCGCTCTCCCGCAGCCTCTGGTAAGCCTGCCGCGCGGCCCCGTAATCCCCGGCTTCGATCAAGCCCTGCACCTCCGCCAAAGTGGGGGGCCCTGCCTCCGCGGCGGCCGCCGCTGCCCCCGCAAGCCCTGCCAGCGCCAGCGCCACCCCCAACACCCCTGACAGCACCGCAGACCACGCTCTGCGCACCCGGCGGGCGGTCTCCCTCTGATCTGCCATCTTTGCTCGTTCCTTTCTCGAATCTTCTCCAGTTTCTATCGGCCTCGGATGCCGCAAACCAAAGGGCCCCCTCCATCCCCGGCAGCGCCCCCAGGAATGGTCAGGCCCATCCGGAGCCGGTCTGTCATATAATGGAGCGCCCCTGGGAGGGCCCGCAGAAAACGGCGCAGGAATGGGGGGTAAGTGTATGTGGATGCGTCGGGTGGTACTCCGGCAGGGAGACCGCAACCCGGCTGTGGCCGTGCTGCAGGAGCGCCTGGAGCTGCTCGGCTATGAGATCTCCGATCCGCCCCAGATCTTCGGCCCATCCACTCGCACCGCCGTCATCGCATTCCAACAGAGAAAAGGCCTGTGCGCAGACGGGATAGTGGGAGAAGGCACCTGGAGGGCCTTATACGAAGCGACGGGAGGAAGCGCCAGCCTGGACCTTTTGCAAAAGACCCCTCTCTCCGGGCAAGGGCGCAAGAACTGCGCCAAGTACGTGGTGCAGCCAGGAGATACCCTGTTAAAAGTGGCGCGCAAGTTCAACACCACCCCTGCCAGGCTTGCTGCTTTGAACAACCTCCTGGAGCTTTCGCTCATCTTCCCCGGCGATGTCCTGCTGGTTCCGGAAGGGCCGGAGTAGCGGGAAAGGGCGGGGCGCCTCACCGCACCTCCCGGTTGGCCTCCTCCTGGGTTTGGAGGAAGAGGCGGCCCGAGGTGTCGAGGCTGGCCAGGAAGACATCCCGCGGGCTGGTGATGTTGCAGGCTGCCAGTTGCTGATCCAGCCAGGTCTTGTCCAATCCCACCTTAGCTAGGTTTTCGTACAGGATGCGCCCATCCTCGATGAGCACGGTGGGCAGCCCGACATACTGGGTAGAAAGCCCCAGGTCCGCCGGCGTAGCCGGGCGGGCCTGCGACTTTCTGATCACGCTGAGTTGCCCGTTGGTCTCCAGGACGGCTACCTCCACGTCAGCGGGATTGGGTACCCCCTTGAGCCGCAGGAGGGAGAGGAGGTCGTCCAGGGTGTAGCGCGCCTTGGTCAGGTTGTGCTTGCTGACCAGCCCATCCCGGATCAGAACCAGCGGGCTTCCCATGACCCAACGGCCGAAGGCCGGGCTCTTCATGCTGAGAAAAGCGAAAGCCAGGTTCCAAAAGACGAGGGTGGCCATGGAGATGACGGTGGCTCCCACACTGATCTCGCCGGCCACGATGGGGTGCGCCGCCAGCGAGCCGAAGGTGATAGAAACGGCAAAGTCGTAGGAGGTCAGCTCGCCGATCTGCTGCTTGCCCATGAGGCGGACCGCCCCCCACAGGGCCAGGTAAATGAAGATGGTGCGCACCGCAAAGGCGAAGAGAGGTTGAGTCATAGCTTTAACCCTCCTTGCCGGGGGCGAACATAATCCACGTAAAGATTCCCCTGCGTATCCAGGCTGGCCACCAGCACGTCCTTGAGCTCGTGGATCCCTTTCTGGTGCAACTGGTCCCAGAGCCACTCCTCCGTCAGGTGCACCCGGGCCAGGTTTTCTTTCAAGATCCGGCCGTTCTGGACCAGGATGGTGGGCATCCCTTCATAGCCGGTGGAAATTCCCAAGTCCCGCGGGGTGACGGCTTCCCGCTGCGACTTTTTCACCACGCTGAGCTGGCCATTGGGCTCCAGCAGGGCAAACTCCACGTCGCTTAAGGAAGCCACGTCCTTTAAACGCAACTGCATGAGCAGGTTATCCAGGTTGTAGTGGGCCTTGAGCAAGTTGTTCTCGACCACTTTCCCGTTCTCCACCAGGACCAGCGGTTCGTCGCCGAGGATCTTGCTCAAAGGGCCCCAGTTAAGGGTCTCCAGGGCATAGAAGAGCTCCTGTAAAGCGTAAAGAAGGGCCATACCCAAAATGGCCACCAGCACCGAAGAGCGGGGATCCGCCATGGGAGGGGCGGCCACCGAACCGATGGTGATCGCCAGGGCAAAACTGTACGGGTCCAGCCGGCTGATCTCCCGCCGGCCGGTCAGGCGGCTGAAAGCCACCAGGGCAAAATAGAGGACGGTGGTGCGGACGATAAAGCCCCAGGGCGGGAGTTGTGCAGTAGAGAGAAAGATCTGACGCCAGGTCACGCTCCATCCCTCCCAAAGCGCCCAACCGGACAAAAAAAGTGTGTCCGGCCGGGCCCCCGGCTATACTCCAGCCCACGGGAACCACCGTCCACACCCTTGCGCTTCTCCGCCCCTGCTTTACACCCTGGCCGCCCGGTAAATTTTGAGCTTCTGCCCCACCGCCAGGGGCTGATTCACCTCCAGGCCGTTCAAAGCGGCGATCTGTTCCATGCTGGTGCCGTAGCGGCGCGCCAGCTTCCACAGGGAATCGCCCGGCTGCACGACCACGATGCGCAGGCTGACCTCCTCCTGGCTCAGGGCCCGCGGCACGGCCACCGCCTCCAAGACCGCCTCCACCTCCGCCTGGGCCGAGACCCGCACTCCGATGGTTCCCCGGACGGCCAGGCGGAGGGTGGCGGAGTCAATGGCCTCTACCGCCACCTTTTTCACCGCGCCCTCCATCTGCGCCGCCATCCCCGGGGCGGCCGAGGCCAAATCGATCACCTGCGCGATGTGCAGCGCTTCCGGGAACTCCACCACCTGCAGCGAGGGGCCGGCCTCCTCCAAAGCCGTATAGATCACCTGAAGGGTCACCGTACCGTCCACCAGGACCTTTCCTTCCAAAACCCTGACCTCGGAGGGGACAAAGAAGCCGTAGGCCCCCAGGACCTTTTCCACCGGCGGCTTGGTAGCAGGAAGGCTCACCTGCTCTTCGGCAAAGAATTCCACCACCTTCTCCCCCACCACGTACCCGGCGCAGAGGGGCTGGCGGTTGACCTCTACCGCCTCCTCCCCTTCCGAGGCGATGTCCGTCACCACCTCCACCTGGCTGGAGCGCACCGCCTCCGCCCAGACCTCCAGGTCGACCTCGACCTCCAGTTCCCGCTCGCCGGTGACGCGGCCCCGCACCCCTCGAGTCAAGGCACTGGCCCGGACGCGCGCCCCGGGTACCGCTCCCGCCAGGGCCAGCTCCAGGCTGAAGGGAAGGACCTTCTCTATCCGGGCAAACTGGATGAGGGGAGGAAGGCCCTCCAGCGCAGGGGTGAGGTAGACCACCTCCAGATCGACCCTCCCCTCCACCACCGCCCGCCCCAGGCCGGCCCTGGCCTCGAGGACCTCAGGGTATGCCTGGAGGTCCAGGACCCTGGCCAGAGGAAGGCGGCCTTCCTCCAGGCGCACGGTCCCGGAGAGCACCTCTTGCCCGGAGGCCGACCCCAAAACCTCCAAGGCGCGGAGAAGGCTCTTCTGCAGGCGCAACTTCCCCGTGGAAGCGGTGGCGTCCACCACCACCTTGTACTCCCCCACCTGGACCGCGCGCGCGGAAGCGTTGAGCACGGCCGTTACTTCCACCCTGCGCCGGCCCGCCAGGCTGGCGCTGACCCCGCCCAGGGAGAGACCGGCCTGCACCTGCAGCTCCGGGGTGCAACCCGGGAGCTCCACCTCCACGGCAAAGGGCGCCAGGTGAGAAAAAGAAACCGCCTCTACCTCCGCCCCTTCCCCTGCAGGGAGATACAGGCAGACGCCGCTCAACGAACCGCGCAAGGTGACCGCTCCCTCTCCAGCCTCTGCCTCGGCAAGCAGCGGAACCACCCGCACGTAGAGGATCCGCTCCACCTCCGGTTTATCCTCGGGTATCTCCAGCACCGCGTCGACGATGGACTGGGCGGCGTTTTCCCCGGCGACGCTGCTCAGGCGCAGCGCCCGCTCCTGGACAAAGACGCTCATAACTCCTTCCCCCTTTTGCCCACGGCTTTCCCCTGGTGAGGACCGTCTAACTGAATACTATGCCACCCGGTCCCATTTATGATGGCAAATTCGGAAGAGATGAGGCGCCAGAGCCGGTCCATTCCCGGACCCAGCCCTACCAGAACCAGGCCGCCCAGGAGCTGCCGCCTGACCAGGCGGATCTGATCAGACCACCCGGGGGAAAAGCCGCGGGCGGAAAGGCCGAGGAAGACTTGCCAGGGCCGAAGGCCTAGAGAAGTAAGGCGAAGCGGAATGGCGGGGGAATGGATGATCAGGCGGCTGGCCAGGCGCCCCAGCTCTTCCCACTCCGGCGCCGCGAGCACCCGGCCTTGCTCGGAGGGAAAGCGCAGGCTGAGATAGAGGCGCCGGCGCTCGCGCCGGCAATGGCGGGCGGCTTCCCGGATGAGGTCGAGTCCGCTTTCCTCGGCCGTACACTGCAAGACGACACCGCGCGCTCCCAACTGGTCGGCGGCCCGCCCCAGCTCCGGCCAGGGCGCGGCCTGGCCCCGGACTTCCACCAGCGGCAGGATAGGCAAACCATGGCCCTTCGCCCAGCGGGCAAACTCTCGGCAGAGCGTCCGGGCCTGCCGGGCGGCCCGGGCCTCCTCCCAAGGCCAGGGAAGGATAAGGCCGGTGATCTGGTAGCTGCGCGCCGCCAGAACGGGGAGGTACCGCTCCAGCTGCCCCGCCTCTTCCGGTTGCAGCCAAACCGCGCGCAGTGGCAGGCGGAGAATCTGGCCGGGGAAGAGGCCGCACCACCTCAAACTGCGGTTGGCCTGCAGAAGGGCCCGGACATTGACCCCGTACCGTCCGGCCACGGAGGAGAGCTCCTCCCCGGCTTGCACGGCGTGCAGCAGATAAAGGGGAGCCAGCTCGGGATCGCGCAAAAGCTGCCAGACCTGAGGCCCCGCCACCCCATCCACGCGCAGGCGCAGGTCTTTCTGCAAGCGGCGCAGAGCTGCCTCGGTCGTCAAGCCAAAGATGCCGTCGGCATCGCCGACGGCATAGCCCAACTGGCGCAACCTGTTTTGCAGCCAGACCACTTCCGCCCCTCGGTCACCGCAGGCCAACGGCCGGCGGCCAGGCTTTCCGCCTTTCAGCACCCCTTTCCCCTCCCGGTGCCACAGGACCGAGCCGGGCCTCCTGCTCCTGTCTCCGCGGCACGGCCCTCCCGGCGCGCCGCGCCCGTTGCACCTGGGCTTCAGCGCGCAGGCGCGCCAGGTTCAATTCTTGGGGGGAAGGAGAGCGTCCGGTGGCGCGGCGGTACTCTTCCGAGAAGATCTCTAGGAAGCGGGCCATCTTGGCCTCGCCGCGAATCCCCCATTCCTGGTAGTGCTCCTCGATAAAGTCCACCACATCGCCAATCAGGGCAGTCAGGTACTGGTCGCGGCGGCTGCGCTCCAGGGCCCTGACCACAAAACCCAGCGCCACGGCCAGGGTCACCCGCAGCACTTCTTCACTGGTCACCGTGCGCCAAAGGAGCTGCAGCCACTCCATCTCCTCCACCCCTTGCGCCTCATCTTATGCACCAGCGGCGCAGGGGGTGAGGGCGTCAACTGGCCTCCCGCGAACGCTGCCGGAGGTCGAAAGCGACGCCGAAGAGGTGCGGCACGACCTCCTCCACCTGGTCCACCGGCACCACCTCAATTCCGCGCAGGCTCGGCGGGACATCGGAGGCGTTCTCCCTGGGAATGATGACCTTCCTCACCCCGGCTTGCTTCGCCCCGAAGATCTTCTCATACACGCCGCCCACCGGCTTCACTTTACCCTGGATCGAGACCTCGCCCGTCAGGGCCACATCCTGCCTCACCGGCTGCTGGCGGATGGCGCTGATGATGGCCATGAGAATGGCCAAACCAGCCGAGGGGCCGTCGATGAGGCCGCCCCCGACCACGTTGACGTGCACGTCGTAGTCGGACAGGTCCTCGCCCGTCAACAGGCGCACCACGGCCGCCGCGTTAAAGACGGAGTCGCGGGCCATGTTGCCGGCCGCCTCGTTGAACCTCAGGTGCCCGCGCCCCCGCTTGGCCCGGAAGGCCACTGCTTCGATCTCCACGATGGAACCCACAAAACCGGAGACCCCCAGCCCCAACACCCGGCCTATCTCCAGGGCGTCAGAGGCCTTTACAGTGACGTAGGGCACCATGCGGCTCATCTGGATGGCTTCCAGAACCTCTTGCTTCGTCAGGTGGAAGGCCGGCCTCCGGTCGGGGTCCTGCTCCGTCGGCCCTTCTTCCGGGCGCTCCTGCAGCACCCGCTGCAGAGCCAGGCCGTAGGCGTCCGCCAGGATATTGACCGCTTTCCGCCCCTCGATGGTGTACTCCGAGATCAGCTCCGGCACCTCGGGATCCAGCGTGATCCCCAGCTTCTGCGCAGCCGCCTTCACGATTTGGTGGATATCCGTGGGCAAAAGGGGATCGAAGAAGACCTCCGCGCAGCGGGAGCGCAGCGCCGGGCTGAGCTCCGAGGGATCCCTGGTGGTGGCTCCGATCAGGACAAAATCGGCCGGCGCCCCCTCTTCAAAGAGCTTGCGGATGTACTTGGGGATGTTGGGATCGGACGGATCGTAGTAGGCGGAGTCAAAGGTTACCTTCTTGTCCTCCAGCACCTTCAGGAGTTTGTTCTGGAGGAGGGGATCCATCTCACCTATCTCGTCAATAAAGAGGACTCCTCCGTGGGCCTCGGTCACCAGCCCCGGCTTCGGTTCGGGGATGCCGCTCTCTGCCAGGTCCCGGCGGGCCCCCTGGTAAATGGGATCGTGCACCGAGCCCAAAAGGGGGTTGGTGACCTCCCGCGGGTCCCAGCGGAGGGTGGCTCCGTCCACTTCCACGAACTTGGCCTCGGGGGAGAAGGGCGTATAGGGCCGGCGCTTGGCTTCCTCCAGCACCAACCTGGCCACGGTGGTCTTCCCTACCCCCGGCGGGCCGTACAGGATGACGTGCTGGGGATAGGGCGTGGCGATCTTGGCCAGGAGGGCGCGAATGGCCCGCTCCTGCCCCACCACCTCGGCCAAAGAGGAAGGCCGCATGATCTCCACCGCCGACCGGGAGAGGTGCCGCTGCGACAGCTTCTCCAGCTCCGCGTACTTCTTGAGCGTCTGGGGGTTGTCGGGCCCACCTTCCTCCCTGAGCACCTGGTTCTTCAGCTCCTTGATGTACTCTTCATGCCGCTCCTGCATCTTTTCGGCGATCTTCTTCTCGATCTTGTCCTCCACCGTCCGGCGCGCCAAGAGGTCGGCGATCTCATCCTCGATCTCTTCCAAGAGCGCCGGAATCTCCTCCCGGGAAGGGAGCCCGTCGATGGTGGGATCCTCGTACACTATCCTCTCCAGGGCCAGGATGCGGTCGGGGAGCCGCGTCGAGCGCATAAGGTGGAGCGCGTCCAGCTTTCCGGCCTTCAGCACCAGCCGGTCGGAGCCGTACAGGTTGGCCAGGAGGGCAAACAGAGCCGCCACCTGGCGCCGCAGTTGCTCCTCTTCCGAGAGAATCCGCCGCTCGGTCCGCATGTGCCTTGAACCTTCCAGCCGTCTAAACAGTCCCTTCACCTCTTCTCCCTCCCGCTCTCCTGCTCTACCAGTACCACCGTCAGGGTCAGGCTAACTTGGGGATGCAGCCGCACCGGAACCTGAAAGCTCCCCAGGGTGCGAAGCGGCTCCGGTAACTCAAACTTACGCCGGTCGATGGTGGGCCCGCCGGCGGCGCTGATGGCCTCGGCAATATCCTTGGCCGTGACCGCGCCGAAGAGCTTGCCGCCCTCGCCCACCCGCACCGGGATGACCACCTGGCGGGACGCCAGCTCGGCCGCCAACGCCCTGGCCTCGGCCTCCGCCCTGGCCTCCCTCTGTTGGGCGGCCTTCTCCTGTTGCTCCAGGGCCTTCAGGTTGGCGGGGGTGGCCTCGACGGCCAAGCCCCGCGGCAGGAGGTAGTTGCGCCCGTACCCTTCCGACAACTCCACCACCGCGCCTTTGCGGCCCAAAGAAGGGACGTCTTGGCGCAGAATAACCTTCACCGGCCTTCGCCCCCCATCCGCCGATAATCGAACCATCCGTCCAACAAGCCAAACCAGG
>JASBVW010000047.1 GCA_029961005.1 Bacillota bacterium | reverse complement strand
TCCCAGATCACCGTAATGGGATGGCGGAAGCGCTGCAAACACCGGTGGCAGGTGAGCTCCACCGCTGTAGTCAACCGCCCCTTGGCCACCAAAACGCGCCCGGCGTTGGTAATCTCCCCCGTCACCCGCCAAGGCTCCACAAACGGGATGGTCTCTTCGCCCGCCTCCAGTGGCTCCACTTCCTCTTCCAGCTCAATGGGAAGGCTGGCCCCTTTATCCTTCCAAATGCGGGAGACGTTGACCATCACGGCTACCACCCCCGGCGCGGCTGGACTAATTATAACCAGAAGGCATGGCTTTGTCAACCTTTCCACTCGGCGGCCCGCCGGACCATCCGCTGATGCTCAGGATCCGGCGCCCCCGTCCGGTGAAGGCGGCTCCCCCAAAAGTGCAGGCAAAAGTGACCGGGGAAGTCGTTCCCTTCGAGCACGTCCTCCCCGTGCGGGAACCCGTTGATGGAACCGGCCAGGTACCGGCCCCTCAACTCCACCGCCACCGGGCGCCGTTCCCAGCTCCACTTCCCGCCGTAGATCAGCCGCAAAACCGCGGTATCCACCAGCGAAGCCGGCTCCAGGTCCATGTGGTAATGGCCTCCGCGCCGGCGCGCCACCAGATAGAGCCCCGTTTGGAGATCTAAGAGCCTGAGTAAAGCTCCGTCGGGGGCGAGCGCCTCTGCCTCCGGCCAGGGGATGAGCTCCACCCGGATGCGCGCGCGCCCGCGCGCCGAGGGTAGAAAGCGTCCCCCCTTCCAACGCGCTTCCCGGACTAAAAGGGAAAGGGTCCGGGCCCCTACCACTCCATCTACCGCCAGCCCTTTCTTTTTTTGGAACAAGCGGACAGCTTGCTCGGTCTGCGGTCCAAAGATCCCGTCCAAAGGCCCGGAATAAAAGCCGGAGAGGCAGAGGATCTCTTGAACGCGCCGCACCGCCTCCCCGCGGGCCTCCCGGTGCAAAGGCACCCTTCCTTCACGCGCCGCCAGCCCGGGCGGCGGCAGGGCCAGAAGCGCCAGAGCCAAAAGCCAGGCCGGCCAAGGCTTTCCCATGGATCTTTACGCCCCCCTCCCCTGGGAAGTGGAGCAGACCTCCGAGGGCGGCTTAGACTGTTGCAGGTAGCGCTTAATCTGGGGCAGAGCCACCCGGGCAGCGGCCCGCCCCGCCTCCAGGCTGAACTCGGCCTCATCCAGGTTACTGGGGTCCATCCCGCCCAGATCGGGATGAATGAGCACATCCGCGCCGGAAAGCCGGTACTCAAAGATCCGGTTCTGCATAATGTCCACCGCCTGAAAGATGACCTCCAAGATGTTGCGCACTTTGACCCGGCGGGGGTCGGTGCCCACGTCCACCCCTACCACCACCTCGGCGCCCAGCTTCCGCGCCACATCCACCGGTACGCGGTTGACCAGGCCGCCGTCCACCAAAAGCCGGCCCCCGACGCGGCGAGGGACAAAAATGCCCGGAATGGAAGAGCTGGCAATGACCGCATCCACCAAAGACCCGTCAGTCAACACTACTTCTTCCCCCGTCTCTATGTCCACCGCCACGGCCGCAAACCGGACGCGCAAATCGGCAAACCCCTTCTGGCGCGTCAAAAGCCTGATCAAATGCGCCATTTTATCCGGACGGACAAAGCCCAGTCCGGGCACGGTCAGATCCACCAGATGGTCCCACTTCAGGTTCACAGCTAGCCGGGCCAGCCATTTCAGGTCTACGCCGGCTCCGTAAAGGGCCCCGATCAAAGCCCCGACACTGGTCCCTGCTATTACGTCGATCGGTATCTGCTCCTCTTCCAAGACCTGGAGTACCCCAATGTGGGCTATCCCTCGCGCTGCTCCTCCGCCGAGAGCCAGGCCTAATACGGGCCTGCGCTTGGCGGCGCCGCCTTCCCCGCAGTGTGGCATATTGAGTTCCCCCTGGCCATATAAATTTCCCGAACCCTTAAAGGAGGTCGCCCATGTCCCTTCGTTTCACGCTGCGCGAACCTATGCGGGCCCTGCTCACCGCCGCCCTGGCCGCCACACTCACTCTTATTATAGTGCTTCACCCTAAAGACGCCTTTAACGCCTCCCTGGAAGGATTGCGCCTGTGGTGGGATGTGGTCTTCCCCGCCCTGCTCCCCTTTTTCATCGCCTCCGAGATTCTGATGGCCCTGGGCGTGGTGCACTTCATGGGTGCACTCCTTGAACCCCTGATGCAGCCCCTCTTCCACGTCCCCGGGGTAGGAGGCTTTGTCATCGCCATGGGGCTGGCCTCCGGGTATCCAATTGGAGCCAAGATCACCTCCCAGCTCCGCCGCAAGAACATGCTGGACGGGGTGGAGGCTGAGCGCCTCATCTCCTTCACCAACACGGCCGATCCCCTCTTCATGGTGGGAGCGGTGGCGGTGGGCATGTTCAAGGACCAAGCTCTGGGCGGGATCATCGTCGCGGCCCACTACCTCTCCAGCTTGCTCCTAGGGCTGATCATGCGGTTCCACGGCCCCTACCGCCCCCGGAGAGAAGTCCTCCCCTACCGCACCCTCGCCCAATACTTCCGCCACGCCGTGGACGAACTTTACCGGGCGCGCCAGGCTGATGGGCGGCCGCTGGGCCAGCTGCTGGGCGATGCCATTCGGGAATCGGTTAACACGCTGCTCCTCATCGGCGGCTTTATCATCCTCTTTTCCGTTCTGGTGCGGATGCTGACCCTGACCGGCTGGGCCGCCCTCTTCACCGCCCCCCTGGGCGCCCTCCTGCGGCTGTGCGGTTTCCAGAGCGATCTCCTGCCCGGCCTTTTGGGAGGAACGCTGGAGATTACGCTGGGCTGCCACTTGGTGGCCTCTGCGGCCGCCCCGCTCCTGGACCGCTTGATGCTGGTAGGGGCCGTCATCGCCTGGAGCGGCCTTTCAGTGCACGGCCAGGTGGCAGCCTTGATCAGCTCCACCGACATCCGCTACTGGCCCTATCTTCTGGCCAGGCTGCTGCACGCTGCCCTGGCGGCTGCCCTGACTCTGTTCCTCAGCCCCGCACTGGCTACCTTGGCCCCCTCCCTGGAGCCCTGGCCCCCCAGCTCCACTGCGGCCTTGCCGCTCCCCCTGGCGGTGGCAGTGCGCGTTCAGGCGGCCCTCGCCTCTTGTTTGCTCCTTCTGGCCCTGGCCGCCGCGGCCGCTCTTTTCGGCCAGTTGCGGCGCCGCATCGTCATCTCTCTTTAGGTCAGCTCCTTTTTCAACTCGGCGCGCCCCCGCTGTACCACCTGCAAAGCCTTCTCCAGGCTCTCAGCCAGCTGGCCCAGCGTCCTGTCGGCGTAAGAGGCCGCTCCGCTTCTCAGCTCCTCCGCCCGCTGCCTCGCTTCTTCCATGATGCGCCGGGCCTCCGCCTGTGCTGCCTCCACCAACGCCCTTCCCTCTTGCCAAGAAGGCCTCTCCTCTTCCCCGCCTCCGGCCACCCCTTCCCGGCCCCCCATCTCCAGGGCCAGGGTGCGGAGGCGATCCACCAGGTCCAGGAGGTCAGCGGCGTTGACCAAAATCAAATCTGTGAGCGGAAGGCGCGGGCGGCCGTCAATGGCTTGCTCCAGTTGCTCCAGGACAGCCATCAGCTTCTCCGGGGACATGCTCCCTTCTTTCCCCTCCTTTTTATTCTTCCCGGCCCCGCCAACGGGCAGAGAACTTTTCTACCAGCTTGCGGGAGACGCAAGGCGGAACCAGGTCAGAAAAGTCTCCTCCCAGCTCGGCCAGCTCCCGGACCGCACTGGAACTCAAAAAAGCGTATTCCTTGCTGGTCATCATAAAGATGGTCTCAATGCCGGAGTCGAGCTTCCGGTTCATGAGGGCCATCATGTATTCATTTTCGAAGTCCGAAAGCACCCTCAAACCCCGCACTATGGCTGAAGCTCCGCGCTGGAGCGCGTACTTCACCGTCAGCCCGCGGTAACTGTCCACCTCCACGTTGTCCCACTCCAGGGTGGCCTCTTTCAACATGGCCACGCGCTCCTCCACCGAGAAGAGAGCCTCTTTGCGCAGGTTGACCGCCACCGCCACAATGACCCGGTCGAAGAGGGCTGCCGCGCGCTCGATGATGTCCAGGTGCCCATTGGTAGGGGGGTCAAAGCTCCCCGGGTAGACGACGATCCTCATTCCTGAAAACCTCCTTCTCTTTCTCCGGCCCTTCCCGCTCCTGCCTCTCCGTCGGATGAAGGGAAGCCACCTGGTAGAAGGAGAGGACGGTCTCGCCGTACCGCTCCTGCCTTACCAGGGAGAGCCCCTCCACCCAGGGGGGCAGGTCGTCGTGGCGGCTGTGCTCCACCACCAGGCGGCAGCCGGCAGACTTGCCCGCCCAGCTCGCCAGGGCCTCCACCGTGCGGCGGGCCAACCCCCGGCCATAAGGAGGGTCTGCCAGAATGAGCTGGAACTTCCCTCCCTCGCCCGCCAGGCGCCTCAAGGCAGCAAAGACGTCGCTCACTATGATGCGGCTCTGGGCTAAAAAGCCGGTGGCTTCCAGGTTACTGCGCAGCGCGGCCGCTACCCGCCGGTCCCCTTCCACAAAGACCGCCTCTGCGGCTCCCCTGCTCAGCGCCTCGATCCCCAGCGTCCCCGCGCCGGCAAAGAGGTCCAACACCCGCGCCCCTTCCACCGACCCGCCCAGAATGGCGAAGAGGGACTCCCGCACCCGATCCGCCGTGGGGCGGACTTCCCGCCCGGCCGGGCAGCGCAGACGCCGCCCCCGGGCCGAACCGGCGATGACCCGCACGCTCTCCCTCCTCCTCTGCCGGCCGCGCCACCTTCCCTCTCCGGCGTATAGCTTCTCTGGATGGGGACAGGACATGAATGCATTTCCACACAGAGCTGACAAAACCTTCCCTTAGACCGGTTCCGGCAGCAGACGGGGATAGCGGGAGGCCAACTCTGCGCGCCACAGCGGGGCCGGCGGTTTCTCCAGGGTGGGATCGGCGGCGAGAATTTGCCGGGCTTCCCGCTGGGCCGCCGCCAGAAGGTCCACATCCGCCAGCAGGTCAGCCGCCCGCAGGCCCAGTTCAGGCAGACCGTGCTGGCGAAGGCCAAAGAACTCTCCCGGCCCCCGCAAGCGCAGGTCTTCCTCGGCGATGCGGAACCCATCTCCGGTCTCCACCAGAATCTCCAAACGCCGCTTGGCTTCCGGCGTGCGCGGGTCGGCCAGCAAGAGGCACCAGGCAGGAGCGGTACCCCTCCCCACCCGGCCGCGCAGCTGGTGGAGCTGAGCCAGCCCAAAGCGATCGGCCTCCTCCACCACCACCACCGCAGCCTGGGGCACATCAATGCCGGTCTCCACCACTGTGGTCGCGACCAAAAGCTGCACTTCTCCGCGCCGGAAGGCCCGCAATACCCTGTCCTGCTCTTGCGGCAGCAGGCGCCCGTGCAGGAGGCCTACGCGAAAGCCTTGAAATTCGGACTCCGCCAATTCCTTCGCCCTCTGTACGGCCCCCGCCTCTCCTTCTTCCGCCTCTATGCGCGGGCAGATCAGGTAGGCTTGGCGCCCTGCGGCCAACTGGCGGCGCAAGAATTGATAGACGCGGGGGCGCTGATCCGGCGTCAGCCAGCGCGTCCTGACCGGCTGGCGTCCGGGTGGCAGCTCTTTTAGCACCGTGACCTCCAGGTCCCCGTACAGGCAGAGGGCCAAGGTGCGCGGGATGGGAGTGGCGGACATGATCAGCACATGGGGGTTCTCCCCCTTGGCGCTCAAGGCCAGCCGCTGCAACACCCCAAAGCGGTGCTGCTCATCCACCACCACCAGGCCCAGGCGGGCAAAGGCGGTTTCCGCCTGAATCAAGGCCTGCGTTCCCACCACCACCTGCACCCTTCCGGCCGCCACCTCCCGCCGGAGCCGGGCCAGCTCCTCCCGGGGTAGGTCGCCGGTGAGGAGGGCCACACTCACGCCGAGCCCCTGCCAGAACCGGCTCAAGGTCTCCAAGTGCTGCTCAGCCAAAACAGCGGTGGGAGCCATCAACGCTCCCTGCAGGCCGTTCTCCACTGCCTTCAAAAGGGCGTAGGCAGCCACCACCGTCTTCCCGGATCCTACGTCCCCTTGCAAAAGCCGCCTCATGGGTCGCCCGCTCTCCAGGTCGGCCGCCACCTGGGCCAGGGCCTCCTTTTGGCTCGCCGTCAGGGCAAAAGGGAGGCGGCGCAGAAAAGACCGCACCAAGGGGCCATCCCGTCCGCAAAGGGGACCGCGCCTTTGCTGCCTGAGCGCGGCCCGGCCCCACTCCAGGGCCAGTTCCAGAAAGAAGAGCTCTTCCCAGGCCAGGCGCCGCCGCGCTTCCTCGGCTTCCCCCCAGTCGGCCGGGAAGTGAACGCGCCGGAGTGCCTCTGCTTTACTTAAGGCCTTTACCGGGGGATCGACGGGAAAGGGCAGGGGTACTTCTAACATACCCCCGTATTCGGTTAAAGCCTGATCGATCAAGCCCCGCAGGAAGCGGGCCGTCAGTTCCCCCGCCAGCGGGTGGACGGGTACGATCCGGCCCAAGTGCAGGGAGGCCTGCCCCGCGGGGGCAAAGACCGGATTCTTTATGACCAGGAGATCGCCCTCCAGAGAGGCCTCGCCAAAGGCCTCAATCTCCATCCCCGGACGGAGCTGGCGGCTGAGATAGGTGGGCAGGCGCCGGCTTTGGGTAAAGAAGAGCAAACCCATCCGGCCGGTGCCGTCCGAGATCAGGGCGCGCGTCACTACCAGCCCCCATCGGCTCCTGGCCAACCGCTCCGTCACCCTTTCCACCCTCCCCACCACCGCCACCCGCTCCCCGGGAGCCACCTCCCGGATGGCCTTGCGCAGGCGCATATCCTCGTAACGGCGCGGAAAGTGGTACAAAAGGTCTTCCACAGTGCGCAGGCCCAGCTTCTCTAGATCAGCGGCCCGGGCCGGACCCACCCCTTTAAGCCGCGAAACCGGGATCTGCCCGGGGCGGGGGCGCTCCTGCGTTGGCCTTTCCGTCAGAGGGCCTCACTCCCTCCGAAGGCCTCCGCGATCCGCCGGCCGGTGGGAGTGGCCGCCAGGCCGCCCAGGGCCGTTTCCTTCAACTCACAGGGCAGGAGGCGGCCGATCTCCTTCAGCGCTTGGATAACCTCATCCAGGGGGATCAGGTTCTTCATCCCCGCCCGGGCCAGATCAGCACACAGAAGGGCGTTGGCTGCCCCCAGAGCGTTGCGCTGGATGCACGGCACCTCCACCAAGCCCGCCACGGGATCGCACACCAGGCCCAGGAGGTTCTGCAAAGCCGCAGCCGCGGCGTGGAGCGCCTCCTCCGGGCTGCCGCCGCTCAGCTCCACCACCGCCGCCGCCGCCATGGCCGAGGCCACCCCCATCTCCGCCTGGCAGCCCCCGGCAGCCCCGGAGATCTCTACCTGCTCCGCCGCCACCTGCCCTATCCCCGCCGCCGTAAAGAGGGCGTCCACCACCTGCTCGTCCGCAGCACCCACCTCCTCGGCCACCGGCAGAAGGGCCCCGGGCAACACCCCGCATGCACCCGCCGTGGGCGCCGCCACAATCTTGCCCATGGCGGCGTTGACCTCCGCCACCGCCAGGGCGGCCACTGCTACCCGATCCAGGAGACCGCCCAGAAGCCTCCCTCCGCGGAGGCGAAACTCCTCCACTCGCCGGGCCAGGCCCGCGGTGAGCCCGCTGCGGGAGCGAACCCCTTCCTTAATCCCCCGTTCCACGGCCTCCTTCATCACCCGGAGATGGAGCGCCATGCGGGCGCGCAGCTCCTCAGAGGGAACTTCGCTCAGGAGGCTCTCCTGCTCCAGCACCACCGCCGAGAGGGGCACGCCCTTCTCCTGTGCCCGGGCCAACAGCTGGGCTGCGGTGGTATACAGCCGCCTGCTCATCCCCCCACCTCCTTCAGCGCAGGAATGGTGCGCACGGCTACCACGCCGGGCACCTCTGCCACCCGCAGCCTGACCTCCTCGGAGATTCCTTGATCGGTCTCGATGACCATCAAGGCCTCGCTTCCCCGCTCCTGCCTGGAGAGGCGGAGGAAGGCGATATTAATTCCCTCTTGTGCCAAAATTCCGGTCACCCGCGCTACCACCCCCGGCTCGTCGCGGTGCCGGGTGAGCAGGGCCGGGTACTGGCCGGTCAGGGCCAGCTCAAAGTCGTCTACGGCCGTGATGACCACGTTTCCCCCTCCCACCGACTGGCCGCGCACCTTGACCTGGCGGCCGTCTTCGGAAGCCAGGAGAAGCTCGGCGGTATTGGGGTGCAGCCCCGCCCCCCCTTTCAGCACGGGAACCAGCTCCACCTGCATCCCCCGGGCGGCAGCCAGCTGCTGCGCTTCCGGGATGCGAGGATCGTCGGTGGAGAGCCCCAAAAGCCCGGCTAGCAGGGCCAAATCGGTGCCGTGGCCCCGGTAGGTGCGGGCGAACGACCCGTACAAGTACAGGCGGGCGCGGCG
>JASBVW010000046.1 GCA_029961005.1 Bacillota bacterium | reverse complement strand
GCGCTCCCGCAGCACCCACCAAACGAAGACCGGCAGCGCCAGAACCCGCCGCCAGCGGCGCGGCTCCTTGGCCAGCCGGTAGAGCCACTCCAACCCGCAGCGGCGCATCCAAACAGGAGCGCGCCGCTTGCGCCCCGCCAGGACATCCAGAGCTCCCCCCACGCCGAGGAGGACGGCCCCCACCTCAGAGGCATACCGGGCACACCAGCTCTCTTGCCTGGGCGAACCCAGCCCCACCAGGGCCACCTGAGGGCGCCGGGAGCCCACCTCTGCCGCCACCGCCTCCTCCTCCGCCGGGGGGAAGAAACCGTGGCGCCAACCCACCACCTGGACGCCGCGCCGGCGGGCGGCCTCCGCCGCCGCCTCCGCCACCCCCGGCTCGCCACCCAGGAAGAAGAAGCGCCAACCCTCTTGCGCCCCCCGGGCCAGGAGCTCCTCCGCCAGGTCGATGCCGCTTACCCGCTCCGGCAGGGCCTTGCCCTTCAGGCGCGCCGCCCAGAGTATGCCCACGCCGTCCGCCGTCACCAGGTCGGCCCCGGCCACTATTCTTTGCAAGGACGGCTCGCGGCGCGCGCGCACCGCCAACTCCGGGTTGGCGGTGACCACGTACCCGCTCCGCCCTACCGCTACCCACCCGGCGATGCGCTCCACCGCCTCCGGCAGAGAGACGCAGTCCACCGGCAGATCCAGAATCTTCACCCGACCAGAGAGCTCCTCTGTCCCCTGGAGGCGCCCGCCGGAGGGGCGGCCTGCGCCGGCCACCTCCTGAATTCGGCTCGCCAGCCGTTGTATCCCCTCCCGGGCCCGCCTGCGCAGGCGCGGCACCGCAGCAGCCACCCGCTCCTGCAGCGCCGCTCGCCCGGCCCAGGCCTCCCGCAGCGCCTCCACCACCCGGTCGGGCGCGTCGGCTCGCACCGGCTCCATCCCGAATTCAGCTAAAAACGACGGCATCTTCGGGTCAATGCCACCGGCCCCCTCCACCACGCCCAAAAACGGGACGCCCATCACCGCTGCAAAGATCAGGGCGTGCAGGCGCATTCCCGCCACAAGGTCCAGTTCCCCCACCACCCCCAGCCACTCCGCCGGCGCCAGGGGTACAGCCACCAGAGGCGGCTCAGGCGCGGCCTTCCGCACCTCTTCCCGTACCGCCTCGAGGAGCTCCCGGTCCCGCTGCGGATGCAGGCCCAAGAGGAGCACCTCGCCTCCCAGCTCCCGCCGGATGCCCTGCACCACTGCTGCCCAAAAGCGGGCTAAGCGGGCAAGGCCCTCCCCCGGGGCGCGCGCGGCCGCCCTGCTCCGGCCCGGCCCTCCTGCCGCCCGGCCAGCCGGCAACCGCAGGGCCAGCCCCACCCAGGGTCGCCCTTCCCGCCGCAGGGCGGCGAGGCGCTCCGCCTCCTCCGGGAAGAGGCGCACCAATACCTTCCAACCCTCGGCCGCCTCCGCCGGAGTCAGCCCCAAGACCGGATCAGCCGCCACCGCCAGCGGAGGCCTCTGCACCCCCAATTGCCGGAGCAGGGCCGCCGAGGCCGGATCGCGCACTACTACCTCCGCCGAGCTGTCCGCCGCCAGCCGGGCCAGCCAGCGCCCCAGGCCCCCGCGGATCGGCCCTACCCCCTGGCCGTAAAGAAGCACGGGCCGCCCGCAGGCCCGAGCCAGGAGGATCAACCCCGCGTAATAGGGGATGCTGCGGGGGCTAGTGAGGTCCTGGAGGAGCGTTCCGCCGCCGCTGAGCAGGAGGTCCGTCCAGCGCAGGGCCTTTACGATGGCCGGAAGCGAAAAGCGGGGCACCGCCGCCAGGCCTTGCCATTCCCTGGTCTGGTCCGGCGCAGCGGAGAGAACCCGCAGCTCAGCGGCAGGGAGGCTTTCCCGCAGAGCCCGGGCCAGAGCCCACAGGATCGCCTCGTCCCCCGCGTTGCCAAAGCCGTAGTAGCCCGAGACCAGGATCCGCGGCCCCCTCACTGCCCCTCGCCCCCCGCCTTTTCGGGGCCTTTCCTCTCCCCGACCTTCTCCGCCTCCCCCGCTCCACTCCTCTTTTCCCTTTTGACCCCCTCCGCCAGCGCCAGAAGGGCCACCACCGCACTTCCCACCAGGGAGCCGAGCCAGAGGCCGTGCACCGTCCGGACCAGCGTCACCGCCAGAGGGGTGTGGAGGTGCGCGAAGGAGTTGAGGAGGGAGATCTGCCCCAGAAGGCCCATCAGTACCAACAGGCGCGGCAGCCACGCCCGCAGCGGCTCTCCTCCGCCCGCGCCGGACCCATTAGCCTGCCGGCGCCAGAAGTAGAGCCCCACCAGGAGGGCGGGGTGGCCCAGGAGAAACTCCTTGGTCCGCGGCCGCGCCCAGAGCACCTCTTCCAGCACCCGGCGCAGCTCTTGCTCCCAGGGAGGGATGGGCA
Source organism: Bacillota bacterium (assembly GCA_029961005.1). Taxonomy (GTDB): domain Bacteria; phylum Bacillota; class UBA5301; order JASBVW01; family JASBVW01; genus JASBVW01. The sequence continues at coordinate 6,226 of JASBVW010000046.1, read as the reverse complement.
GCCAGCGGTAGTTGCCCGAGCGCAAGAGGTAGATCAACCCCACCGCCCCGAGGAGGGCCAGGGCCCCCACCTGCCACCAGTAGACGGGGGTGCGGAGCAGCGCCCACAGCCCCTGCCAGGCCTGGGCAGGAGTGGGCGCCTTCCGGCCGCCCGGACCGCCTGCAGCTGCAGCTCTTAAGGCCAGCCACGCCGCCAGAAGGAGGAAGGGAGCGGTGAGCGCCGCCTTCACCCCCCGAAACTGCTCCACGCGCAGCAAGAAGCGGAAATCGGAGAGGAGGGCGGCCAGGTAAAGCCCCCCCAGAAGGGAGACCGCCCCCGCGCACCAAAGGCCCTGGAGCGCCCGCCACCAGCGTTCGAAGCCACTCAGGGCTCCTGAACCGGCGGCCTCCCGGGCCCCCCCGAGCCGCACGGCCACCCCCACGGCCGCCGCCGGCACCAGGACGGCCACCCCCAAAGCCCAGAGCTGCCAGTACAGCGTGAGCCTCCCCGCCGCGGCCATTCCCGCCCCCGCGAGGGCCGCCACTGCCCAAAAGGTCGCTTCCAGCTGTGGCGGCCAGAGCAGGGCTGCGCGCAGGGCCAAAAGCCAGGCCGACCCGGCCCCCAGCACTAAAAGGAGAAGGACCCACGGCCGGCCCCCTAACCTCAGAGCAGGGAAGGGCTGCACCGGCCCTAGCCGGTAGCCCGCCCGGGCCAACCCTTCCCTGACCAGGCGCACGTAGCCCAGGTTATAGGAGAGGGGGGCCTGCAAGGCCGGGCCGCCCAGGAAAGGGCGCAGGTACAAGAGGCGCACTTCGCGCTCCCGCACCGCCCGCACCAGCCTCCGGGCGGCTTCTTCCCGCTCCAAGGCAGGCATCTCCCGGGGCGCGATCTGGTGCAGCCGCACCAGGCGGGAACCCGCTCCCCGCGCCAGGGCAGCCAGGCCGCGCTGGGCGGAGAACTCCGTCACCGCCACCAGGTACCCCAGGCGGGTGACGGCGCGCCCCACCTCCTCCTCTCGGCCGGGAAAGCCCACCACTTCCTCGGAGGCAAAGGCCACCGCCGCCCCGGGCCGGGCGGGGGGCAAGAGGGAGAGCAGTTCCTGGACTTCATCTTCAGCCCCAGCCGCTTGCCCGGCCCGGGGCGGGTTGACCAGGCGCAGCACCACCGGCCAGCCCATTCGGCGGGCGGCCAGGAGGCCCTCCGCCGAGGGCCCCAGGGTCAGCAGGGGGCGAAGATCCTCCTCTTCCTCCCCCCCGGCCAGGAGCTCCTCTCCCACCTCCCAGACCGTCACCCCCCGCAGGTGGTAAGGAACGCCAAAGGCCGGGAGCCGCCGCTCCAACCTCTCCCAGAGCGGCCCCGGCTGCGGGCCGGGGCCGACGTAAAGCCGGCGCCCGCGGACGAAGGGCTCCCCTCCCGGCGCCAAAAGGTCCGTCCCCTGGGCCACGGAGGCTGCCCCCAGCCGCACCGCATCTTCCAGGGTGTACTCCTCCACGCCCAGGGCTGCCACGCCTTCCCGGCGAAAGCGCGCCAGCACCTCCTCCACCGGCAGGCCTTCCTGCGCCGCCAGGGCCGCCGCCCCGTTGTAGTCCAGGGCTAACTCCACCGTGCGGTAGCCCTCTTCCACTCGGTGGCGCTCCAGAGCCACCGCCAGGGAGAGCGCCGCGCCTGTGGCCAGCGCCGCCCAGCTCAAGAGTCGAAAGAAACGCCAAAATCTCCCTTGTTCCACCGCCGGCCTCCTTTACAGCTGTCCATCCCGGGCCGCAAAAAGATAAAGGTGCCCCTCCTCCAGGCGCAACTCGGTCAGGTGTACCGGCACCGGCAGACCTTTCAACTGCAGAGGCACCGTCAGTTTTTCCCGCAGGAAGGCATCCAGCAAGAAACGGGGGATTTCCGCCTCCTCCACGGCCACCCTCTCCGGGACAAAACGGATGGCGTCAGGCCCTTCAATGACGAAGCGCCCCTCCAGATCCAGCTTTAGCGCCAGGCTCAGCAAGGGAACCCGCCCGGAGACGTGTACCCGTCCGCGCTCCAGCCTCACCTTCAAGAGCCGCTGGGGGTCTACCGTGGCCCAAAGATAGGCGTTCAGGTCCTCCTCCGAGAAATAAAGGGTGGCGCGCAGCCGCTCCACCCGTTGAAAGGCCAGTTCGCCCCGGCGCAAAAGGCGCCCCGCATCGATCCGGACGCCTCCCGCGTCGAGCAGAAGACCGCTCACCCTGAGTTCTCCCAGCCGGGCCGCCCGGGCATCGACGCGCAGGAGGTCTACTTCACCCGCCAGCAATTTGAGGGCGGGAAAAGAGTACACTACTGCCTCCACTGCCCGCGCCTCCACCGCCCGACCAATCACCCGGGCGACGCGGCTGGAGAAGGCGGGCGGGAGAAGCCACTGGCTCCCCGCTAAAACCGCCAGGACCGCCACGGCCGCCCAAGCGGCCGGCCATCCCCAGCGCCTCACCCGGTCTTGCGCCTCCTCTGCTGGATGAGATAAGCCTCGATAAAGGGGTCAATGGCTCCATCCATCACCGCCTGGACGTTACCGGTCTCCACCTCCGTCCGGTGATCCTTCACCATAGTGTAGGGGCAGAAGACGTAGGACCGGATCTGGTTGCCCCAGGCGATCTCCCCCTGCTCTCCCCGCAGGGCCTCCAACTTCTTGGCCTCTTCGGCCATCTTGCGCTCCAGGAGCTTGGCCCGCAGGATTTTCAGGGCCGTCTCCCGGTTGCTGTGCTGGGAGCGTTCGTTCTGGCACTGGACCACTATCCCGGTGGGGAGGTGAGTAATGCGCACCGCGGACTCGGTCTTGTTGACGTACTGGCCCCCCGCTCCGCCCGAGCGGAAGGTCTCTATCTTCAGCTCCGAGGGATCGATCTGGATCTCCGCGTCGTTCTTCACCTCCGGCAGAACGTCCACCGAGGCGAACGAGGTGTGGCGACGCCCCGCGGCATCGAAGGGAGAGATGCGGACCAGTCGGTGCACCCCCTTCTCCGCCCGCAGATAGCCGAAGGCGTTCTCCCCCTGGATCAGGATGGTGGCGCTCTTAATCCCCGCCTCCTCGCCCGGCAAAAGGTCCAGGACCTCCACCTTAAACCCGCGCTGGTCGGCCCAACGGGTGTACATCCGCAGCAGCATCTCGGCCCAGTCCTGGGCCTCGGTGCCGCCGGCGCCGGCGTGGATGGAAAGGATGGCGTTGTTGCTGTCGTACTCTTCATTCAGCAGGAGCTCCAACTCCCACTTCTCCACGGCGCGGGCTAATTCTTTTAAGCCGGCCTCCAGCTCCGAGGCCAGCGCTTCGTCCTCCTCTCCCTCTTCCAAGGCCAGCTCCAGGAGAGCAGACAGGTCCTCCGCTTTGCGGGAGAGCTCCTCCCAACGCTCCACCTTTTCTTTCTGGTCGTTGAGCTGGCGGATCACTTCTTGCGCCTGCTCGCGGTCCGCCCAAAAATCGGGGGCCGTCATTCGCCCTTCCAGCTCTTGAATGGCGGCCCGGCGCTTCTCCAGGTCAAAGGTAAGCCCCCATTTCCGCAAGCTCACTCTGAATCTTGGCGGCCAGGGGCTTCAAGTCACTCAGCAACATCTCTCTTCTCCTCCCTCTACGCGTTAAGCCCGCAGCACTTCTTGTACTTTTTCCCGCTGCCGCAGGGGCAGGGGTCGTTGCGCCCTACCTTGGCCGCGCGGCGCGGGACCCGGGTCCCTTGGACGCTCCCCGTCTCGTCGCGGTTGGTGGTCACGTGACGCACCCGCGGGGCAAGGGCTTCCACGGCCGGGCCGATCTGCACGTGGAAGAGGTAGCGCACCACATCCTCCCGGATAGCGGCTGTCATGGCCTGGAACATGTTATAGGCCTCAAACTTGTACTCCAGGAGGGGGTCGCGCTGCCCGTAAGCCCGCAGCCCGATGCCCTCCCTCAGATCGTCCATGGCCCGCAGGTGGTCCATCCACTTCATGTCAATGGTGCGCAGGAGGAGGAAGCGCTCCAAAAGCCGCATCTGTTCGGAGCCCAACTCCCGCTCCCGCCGCTCGTAAGCCTCGCGAGCCAGGGCAAGGAGCTTCTCCTCTAAAGCCGGCCGCTCCTCGAGGGCCAGGTCGGCGGCGCTCAGAGGGGGCTCGAGGGCAAAGGTTTGGTTCAAAAAGCGGGCCAACCCTTCCAGATCCCAATCCTCCGGATAGAGCTTCTCGTCGGCGTACTGATCCAGCGCCCCCCGCACCACGCGCTCCACCATGTTCAGGATGACGTCGCGCAAGCCCTCCCCCTTCAGCACCTGCCGGCGCTGCCGGTAGATCACTTCGCGCTGCTGGTTCAGAACGTCGTCGTACTCCAGCACCTGCTTGCGCAGGTCGAAGTTGTGGGCTTCCACCTTCTTTTGGGCGTTCTCGATGGCCCGGCTCACCTGGGGATGCTCGATGGGCTGATCCTCCGCCCAGCCCAGCCGGTCCATCAAGCCGGCAATGCGGTCTGAGCCGAAGAGCCGCATCAAATCGTCTTCCAGCGAGACGTAAAAGCGCGAAGAACCGGGGTCTCCCTGACGCCCGGCCCGCCCCCGCAACTGGTTGTCGATGCGCCGGCTCTCGTGGCGCTCCGTCCCTATGATGTGGAGGCCCCCCAGCTCGGCCACTCCCTCGCCCAGGACGATATCCGTCCCGCGGCCGGCCATGTTGGTGGCGATGGTCACCGCCCCCCGCTGCCCGGCCAGCTTGATGATCTCGGCCTCCTTCTCGTGGTACTTGGCGTTCAACACCTGGTGGGGGATGCCCCGCTGCTTCAGCATCTCGCTGAGCCGCTCCGACTTCTCGATGGAGATGGTGCCTACCAGCACCGGCCGGCCGGTGGCATGCAGCCGGCAGATCTCCTCCACCACCGCGGCAAACTTCGCGCGCTCAGTGCGGTAGACCACGTCCGGGTAATCTATCCTGATCATGGGCTTGTGCGTGGGGATGACCACCACGTCCAGGCCGTAGATCTTGCGGAACTCGTTGGCTTCGGTGGCCGCCGTCCCCGTCATCCCCGCCAGCTTCTTGTACATCCGGAAGTAGTTCTGAAAAGTGATGGAGGCCAGGGTCTGGCTCTCCCGCTCGATCCGCACCCCTTCCTTGGCTTCGATGGCCTGGTGCAGCCCGTCGCTGTAGCGGCGGCCGAACATCAGACGCCCGGTGAACTCGTCCACGATGATCACCTGGCCGTCTTTGACCACGTAATCCCGGTCGCGCTTCATCAAAGCATGGGCGCGCAGGGCCTGGTTGAAATGGTGCATCAGCTCTATATTGGACTCGTCGTAAAGGTTCTCCACGCCCAGCCACCGCTCCATCTTGCGGATGCCTTCCTCGGTGGGGGCCACCGTGCGCAACTTCTCGTCCACGGTGTAATCCACATCCCGCTGCAGCCGGGGGATAAGCTTGGCAAAGCGGTAGTACAAGTCCGTGGACTCCTCAGCCTGGCCGGAGATGATGAGCGGCGTCCGGGCCTCGTCGATGAGGATGCTGTCCACCTCGTCGACAATGGCGTAATACAGCTCCCGTTGGACCATTTCCTCGGCCGAGAGCACCATGTTGTCCCGCAGATAGTCGAAGCCGAACTCGTTGTTGGTCCCGTACGTCACGTCGGCGTTGTAGGCCGCCTTGCGCTCCTGGGTGCTCAGCCCGTGGACGATGGTGCCCACCGAAAGCCCCAAAAAGCGGTACACCGCCCCCATCCACTCCGCGTCGCGGCGGGCCAGGTAGTCGTTGACCGTCACCACGTGGACGCCGCGCCCGGTCAGGGCATTGAGGTAGACCGGAGCGGTAGCGGCCAGGGTCTTTCCTTCGCCGGTCTTCATCTCGGCGATCTTGCCCTGGTGCAGGACGATGCCGCCCATGAGCTGCACGTCAAAATGGCGCTGCCCCAGCGTCCGCCGGGCTGCCTCCCGCACCGCGGCAAAGGCCTCCGGCAGGAGCTCATCCAGGGACTCCCCGTTTTCCAGGCGCTGGCGGAAGGCCGGAGTCTTGGCCTGCAGCTCCTCATCGCTCAGCTTCTGCATCTCGGGCTCCAGGCCGTTGATGACATCCACCAGCTCTCGCAACTGGCGCAGCTCTTTCTCATTGACGTCAAAGATCTGGCGCAACAGACCCAGCACTAAAATACACCCCTCGCGCCCTCCTTTTGCCGGCCGGGCGCACTTTTATATTATAGCACTCCGGGAAAGGCGGTACAACTTCAGCGGGGCTTCAGTCAGTGTCAAGCAGACGGTGGTCGCTCAGGCCACCCAGAAAGATCGAAGCT
>JASBVW010000045.1 GCA_029961005.1 Bacillota bacterium | reverse complement strand
AGTTGGGGCCGGGGGACTTTGCCGAGAATATCACCACGGAAGGGATCGACCTTCTGGCGCTGCCGGTGGGGACGCGCCTGGAGGTAGGCCCTGCCCTCCTGGAGGTGACCCAGATCGGCAAGGAGTGCCACACCCGCTGCGCCATCTATTACCAGGCGGGGGACTGCGTGATGCCGCGGGAAGGGATCTTTGCCCGGGTCCTGCGCGGGGGAACGGTTCGGCCCGGCGATCCGGTGAAGGTCTTGGAGCCGGTGGCCGCTGAGGTCGCGCCTCCGGGGCGGGGCCGGGGCGAGGAGGGACCGGCGGCGGCAGCGGGGATGGTCGGGGCAGAAGCCCCGAAAGCGGAAGGCGCGGCCGGGCGGCAGCTCCTGCTGGCCGGCGCGAGGGTGGCGGTGCTCACTGCCAGCGACAAAGGGGCCCGGGGCGAGCGGGAAGACCGCAGTGGGCCCGCCCTGCGGGAGCTGGTGGAGCAAAACGGGGGAACGGTGGTGGATTACGCCCTGCTCCCGGATGAGCGGGAGGCCCTGGCCCGGCAGTTGCGGGCCTGGTGCGACGGGGGCGGAGTGGATCTGATCCTGACCACCGGGGGGACGGGTTTCAGCCCCCGGGACGTGACGCCGGAGGCCACGTTGGACGTGGTGGAGCGCGAGGTGCCGGGGCTGGCGGAGGAGATGCGGCGCCGGGGACTGGAGCGGACACCTCATGCCATGCTCTCCCGGGGTCGGGCCGGCATCCGCGGCCGCACCCTGATCATCAATCTACCCGGCAGCCCGCGGGCAGCGCTGGAGTCGCTCTCAGCCATCCTGCCTGCTTTGCCCCACGGCCTGGCCGTCCTCCGGGGTGAGGCGGCCGAGTGCGGCCGCTCCGCGTGAGCTCACCGGGTCTTCCGCAGAAAGCCTTTGGTGGATTTTGCAGGAAAAGATCAGGGGATGGGCGAATAATTACCGTCAAATTGCAAAATTGGGGTCAAAGGAGTGAAGTGCGTGGTACCAAGCATCTCTTTACTCATCCCCGCCAGCGCGGTGGTGGCCCTCCTCTTTGTGGGGTACCTCGTCTCCCGGATTCTGCGCTTTGACGAAGGTCCGGAGCAGGTAGTGGCCATCGCGCGGGCTGTGCGCGAGGGGGCCCAGGCTTACTTGCGGCGCCAGTATACGACCGTTCTGATCTTTTTTGTTTTGATGTTCATTGCTTTGGCCGTTTTGGCCAGGCAGGGTTTCCTCAACGTGTACGTCCCGTTCGCCTTCCTCTCCGGCGGGTTCTTCTCTGCCCTGGCGGGCTACATCGGCATGAACATCGCCACCCGCTCCAGCGCCCGCACGGCCATTGCGGCCAGTAAGAGCCTCAATGCCGGATTGCGGGTGGCCTTCTCCAGCGGAGCGGTCATGGGCCTGACCGTGGTGGGTCTGGGCCTGATCCACATCAGCCTTTGGTATTACCTCCTCAACTGGATCTATGCTGGAGCGGAAGAGGTGGTGCGGCTGCAGAACGTGACCAGCACCCTGATCACCTCCAGCATGGGCGCCAGCTTCATCGCCCTCTTCGCCCGCGTGGGCGGAGGTATCTTTACCAAGGCGGCCGACGTGGGGGCCGACCTGGTGGGCAAGGTGGAGGCTGGCATCCCGGAGGACGACCCCCGCAATCCGGCGGTGATTGCCGACAACGTAGGGGACAACGTGGGGGACGTGGCTGGAATGGGGGCCGACCTCTACGAGTCTTACGTGGGCGCCATCGTGGCCACGTCAGCCCTTTCGGTCTCGGCTGGCTTCGGCATCAAGGGGATTATCTTGCCCATGCTCCTGGCGGCCTTAGGGGTTCTCTCCTCCATCGTCGGGACCTTCTTCGTTCAGACGAGGGAAGAGGCCTCTCAAGGGGCGCTGCTGGCAGCCCTGCGCAAGGGCGTCTACACCACGGCGGTGCTGGTGGCCGTGCTGTCGTATTTCCTGGTGCGCGGGCTTTTGGGGCCGGAGCACCTGGGCATTTACTGGTCCATCCTGGCGGGCCTGGTGGCCGGCAACTTGATCGGCCTGGTGACGGAGTACTACACCTCTTCGGAGTACGCGCCCACCCGCCGCATTGCCGACGCGGCCCCCACCGGTCCGGCCACGGTTATCATCAGCGGCCTCTCGGTGGGCATGCTCTCTACACTCATTCCGGTGGTTCTGGTGGGCATTACGGTTATCCTCAGCTTCTATCTCTCCGGCGGCGCGGAGAGGTTTGAGGCGGGGCTCTTCGGCATCGGCCTGGCGGCGGTGGGCATGCTCAGCACCCTGGGGATTACCCTGGCCACCGATGCCTACGGCCCGGTGGCCGATAACGCCGGCGGCAACGCCGAGATGTCCCATCTGGGCGAAGAGGTGCGGCGGCGCACCGACGCCCTGGATGCCCTGGGCAACACCACCGCCGCCACCGGGAAGGGCTTTGCCATCGGCTCCGCCGCCCTGACCGCCCTGGCCCTCCTGGCTTCGTTCAGCGACCAGGTGCGGATCCTGATCGAGCGGCAGAACTTGGCGGTTCGGCTCGACTTCAGCCTCTTGAACCCGGCTGTCCTGGTGGGGCTTTTTATCGGCGGTATGCTGCCCTTCCTCTTCGGGGCCCTGACCATGAGCGCCGTCGGGCGCGCAGCCCAGAAGATCGTGGAAGAGGTGCGGCGCCAGTTCCGAGAGATCAAGGGGCTGATGGAAGGAAAAGCGCGGCCGGACTACGCCCGCTGCGTGGATATCTGCACCCGGGCTGCCCTTAAAGAGATGGTGGTCCCGTCTTTACTGGCCGTGGTCTCTCCCCTGGCGGTGGGGTGGCTCCTGGGCGTGAACGGGGTGCAGGGGCTTTTGGCCGGCGCTACGGTCTCCGGCTTTGTGCTGGCGGTGATGATGGCTAACTCCGGCGGAGCCTGGGACAACGCCAAGAAGTACATCGAGTCCGGCGTCCACGGCGGTAAGGGCTCGCCGGCCCATAAGGCGGCGGTGACCGGCGATACGGTGGGCGACCCGTTCAAGGACACTTCGGGCCCGTCCCTCAACATCCTGATCAAGCTGCTCTCCATGGTCTCGCTGGTCTTTGCTTCGTTGATCCTTCAGATCGCCATCCTGAAGTGATCTGAGCTTTGGCACTGAGGGCGGCGCTTGGAAAGGCGCCGCCCTTTTAACTTCCAGCACAAGGAGAAGAACGGGCGGGCCGAGAAAGAGAAAAGGGTAAGTCAGCCTGGGAGGGGCAAAACCATGGGGAAAGGCAAAGCGACGGAAGACCTTCTCTTTGCGCTGGACATCGGCACGCGCAAGGTGATGGGCTTGGTGGCGCGACAGGTAGGAGCCGGTCTAGAGATCCTGGCTGCCGAGCTGCGCGAACATCCGGGGCGCTCCATGCTGGACGGACAGGTGCACGACATTGAAGCCGTGGCGGAAGTCGTCCGGGAGGTGCGGGCGGCGTTGGAAGAGAAGATCGGCTCCCCGCTCCGGGAGGTGGCCGTGGCCGCCGCGGGGCGGAGCCTGCTCACCCGCCCAGGCCGGGCCGAACGCCAGGTGCACTCCTCGGCGGAGGTAGAGCCCGCCGACGTCCGCGCGTTGGAGCTGGAGGCGGTACAGGCCGCCCAGCGCTCCCTGGCGGAGGAGCGGGCGGCGAGCGCGGCGGGAGAGCAGTTTCACTGCCTGGGCTACAGCGTGCTTCGGTACTCCTTGGACGGCGTGCCCCTCTCCAACCTGATCGGTCACCGGGGGCAGGTGATCAGCGCTGAGGTTTTGGCCACCTTCCTCCCCGGCCTGGTGGTCGACTCGCTCCACGCCGTGGTGCGGCGGGCCGGCCTGACTGTGCGCTCCATGACTCTGGAGCCCATTGCGGCCAGCAACGTGGTCGTCCCGCCGGCTTTGCGCAACCTCAACCTGGCCTTGGTGGACATCGGGGCCGGGACCTCCGACATCGCCATCACGCAAGGGGGGGCGGTCGTCGCCTACGGCATGATCCCTTTGGCAGGGGACGAGATCACCGAACGCCTCTGCCACCGCTACCTGCTCGACTTTGCCACCGCGGAGCGGGTAAAGCGCCAGCTGGCCGCGGCGGCTACGGTGGAGTTTGAAGACGTGCTGGGGCACCGGCATACCCTGGCGGCGGAGGAGATACTCCGGGAGACGGCGGAGGCGGTAGAAGAGGTGGCCCGGTCCATTGCGGAGGCCATTCGGCAGTTGAACGGCCGCCCGCCCGGGGCGGTGGTCTGCGTGGGGGGCGGCAGCCAAATGCCCCTCTTGGCGGCGCGGCTGGCGGAATTTTTGGGCTTGCCGCCGGAGCGGGTGGTGGCCCGGGGGAGAGAGGCCGTGCTCATCCCGCTCCGCGGCCAGATAGAGGGCCTGCAGGGTCCTGAGGTGGTGACGCCCATCGGCATTGCCTACAGCGCCACTAATCCCCAGGCCCTGGCCTTCAAGTTTGCCGAGGTGGGGGTCAATGGGCGGCGCGTACGCCTCTTTAACCTGGCGGTGCCCCGGGTGGCCGACGCCTTGCTGGCGGCGCAAATTGACCTGAAGCGCCTGCGCCCCCGCATCGGGCTCTCGTTAACGCTCAGGCTGAACGGCGCCTTCACCGTCATCCCGGGGACGCCGGGCCGGCCGGGCCGCATCCTCCGCAACGGGGTGGAGGCGGGCCTGGAGGACCCGCTGGAGGATGGGGACGAGTTGACGGTGGAGACGGCAGTGGATGGCACGGATGCCTCGGCCACGGTGGCCGATTTGGTGCCGCAGTGGCGGGGCTTTACCGTGCGGGTGGAGGGGAAGGAGGTGCACCTTCGCCCCGAGATCTCTGTGAACGGAGAGCCGGCCGACGGCCTTACCCCCATACCCGATGGGGCCGAGGTGGAGGTGGTCTTCCGCCGGCAGGTGCAGGATGCCCTGGCTGCCGCTGGCGAGGCGGCCCGGGTCAAGCCCTTCATGTGCCAGGTCAACGGGGAGCTGCGGGCCTTCTCCCCGCCGGTCCGGTGGTTCGTCAACGGCCGGCCGGCAGAGCTCACGGAACAGCTCCAGCCGGGGGACGTCCTCAGGCGGGAAGAGGTCTCCTCCTGGCCGCGGGTCAGAGACGTCCTGACGGAGGAAGAGCGGGCTCAGGCCGTCAGCGGAGGGGTGGTGGAGGTCACGGTGAACGGGGAGAAGGTGAGCCTGCCGGGTCGAGGGGCGGAGATCTGGGTGAACGGGCGGCCGGCCTCCCTGGAGGAGGTGCTCCCGCCCCAGGCCCAGGTGGAGGTCAAAGCGGGTCAGGGAAGAGCCGTCTACTTTGCCGAGATCTTCAATTACATCCCCTTCGAGCTGGAGCGGAAGGGCGGGCGACTGGTCATGAAGCTCAACGGGAAGGCGGCGGAGTACACCTCACCCCTGCGCAGCGGCGACGAGATAGAGCTCTTCTGGGAGTAGAAGGGTGGCCCGCTCAGGCTTCTTTCTCGCCCCGCACGATCTCTTTCAGCTTCATGAGGCGCGTTAGGTTTCCGCGTTCTGCCTCGTCCAACTTCATGGTGATGAAGCGCACCGCTTGTGTCAATTGCGGAATCAGCACGTATTCCAGGGCGTTGACCCGGCGGCGGGTCTTTTCCACTTCTTCGGCCAGGAGCTCGGCCGCTTTTTCTTTTTCGGCCAGTTCCACCATGAGCGGCAAGGCCTCCGCCAGGGTGCGCAGGGCCGTGTCCAGCTCGGGCGGCGTCTCGGCTAGGCCATAGGGATAGAGGCCGCCCTTTTCCCGCTCCTCCCCCCAGCGGCAGCGGAAGCGCGGGACCCGAGCGCTCACGATCTGCCCCATCTGGACCTCCAGCTCCAGCTTTTGCTTAGGATAGAGGAGCGCCTCCAAGAGGGTGGCCCGGGAAGTGACGGCGCCGGCCAGGGCCAGGTCTCCGGCGGCTTTGGCCAGGAGCTCTTCCACCCGGGTTCGGAGCTCTTTGCTGGCCTGGACGACCTCTAAAAACTGCCGCATCAGCTCATCGCGCTTGTCTTTGAGGAGCTTGTGCCCGCGCTGGGCCATGCGCAGCCGCCGCCTCAGGTTGAGGAGTTGCATGCGCGTGGCATTGACCCGCATCTCCATGGTTGACGTCCCCTCTTCGCTCTGACTTGGGAGCTCAGCCGGCCTGGACGGCCGCTGCGCCCTGCGCGCCCGACCCGCCCGGTTCGCCCGCCCCCTGGGCGGGCAGGTAGCGGTCGAGGTATTCATCGCGGATGCGCTTCAGCTCTCGGCGCGGCAGAAGAGCCAGGAGCTTCCAGCCCAGGTCCAGGGTCTCTTCGATGGAGCGGTTCTCTTCCACCCCCTGGCGCACGTACTGATCTTCGAAGGCGTCGGCAAAGCGGGCAAAGATCTTGTCCGTCTCCGAGAGGGCGGCCTCGCCCAGGATGACCGCCAGTTCTTTGGCCTCTTTGCCGCGGGCGTAGGCGGCGTAGAGCTGGTTCATGGTGTCGGCGTGGTCTTCCCTGGTCTTGCCGGCTCCAATTCCCTTGTCCTTCAGGCGGGAAAGGGAGGGCAGGACGTCTATCGGCGGGTAGATGCCCTTGCGGTGGAGGTCCCGCGAAAGGATGATTTGCCCTTCGGTAATGTAGCCGGTCAGGTCAGGGATGGGGTGGGTCTTGTCGTCCTCCGGCATGGTCAAGATGGGAATCTGGGTGATGGACCCCTTCTTCCCCTTAATGCGGCCGGCCCGCTCGTAAATGGTGGCCAAGTCGGTATACAGGTAACCCGGATAGCCGCGGCGCCCCGGCACCTCCTTGCGGGCAGCGGAGACCTCCCGCAGGGCTTCGCAGTAATTGGTCATGTCGGTCAGGATGACCAGGACGTGCATGTCCCGCTCATAGGCCAGGTACTCGGCGGCGGTGAGGGCCACCCTGGGGGTGGAGATCCGCTCGATGGCGGGGTCGTTGGCCAAGTTGAGGAAGAGCACGGTGCGCCCCAGGGCTCCGGTGCGGCGGAACTCCTCGATGAAGAAGTTGGCCTCCTCAAAGGTGATGCCCATAGCGCCGAAAACCACCGCAAAGGCCTCGTCGGTTCCGCGCACCCGCGCTTGGCGGGCGATCTGGGCGGCCAGTTGGGAGTGCGGCAGGCCGGCGCCGGAGAAGATGGGGAGTTTCTGCCCCCGCACCAGGGTGTTGAGCCCGTCGATGGCGGAGATGCCGGTCTGGATGAATTCCGAGGGGTAGTCCCGCGCCCACGGATTGATGGGACTGCCATTGATGTCCAGCCTCTTCTCAGGGACCACCGGCGGGGTCTTGCCCCGCGGTCGGCCCAGGCCATCGAAGATCCCGCCCAAAAGGTCCAGCGAAACCGGCAGTTCCAAAGTTTTGCCCAGGAACTTGACCGAGGCCCGGGTGAGGTTAAGCCCGGCCGAACCTTCAAAGAGTTGCACCAGGGCTTTGTCGCCCGAGACCTCCAAGACCCGGCCGCGGCGCCGCTCGCCGCTGGCCAGGGCGATCTCGACCAGCTCGCCATACTTGACTCCCTCCACCTGCTCCACCAGCATGAGAGGGCCTGCCACCTCGCGGATGGTCCGATATTCCTTAAGCAACGTCCTCTCTCCCTTCCTGCACTGCCGCCACTTCCTCTTCGATCTCCGCCTCCAGGGCGTCGAACTGCTCCAGGTGGTCTTCCGGGATGTACTTGGCCCGCGCCAGCTTTTCCCGCACCGGCAGGGCCAGGAGCGCCTCCAGAGCCGTCCCGGCGGCCAGGGAACGCCGCGCCGCCCGGTGGAAGCCCAGGAGGGCCCGGAGCATCCGATACTGCTTCTGGAGGGAGGTATAGGTGTCCACCTCGTGGAAGGCGTTTTGGTGGAGGAAATCTTCACGCAAAGAGCGCGCCATCTCCAAGGTCAGCCGATCCTCCGGCGAGAGGGCGTCCAGGCCCACCAGGCGAACGATCTCTTCCAGCTCCGCTTCCGCCTGCAGCAGGCTCATGGCTTCCCGGCGCAAGAGGATGAACTCCTCTGAGACGTGCTCCCGGAGGTAGGGCTCGATTTGGTTCAGGTAGAGGGAGTAGCTGGTCAGCCAGTTAATGGCCGGGAAGTGCCGCCGCGAGGCCAGGGTGGCGTCCAGCCCCCAGAAGACCTTGACCACCCGCAGGGTGGCCTGCGTTACCGGCTCCGAGAGGTCGCCGCCGGGGGGAGAGACCGCTCCCACCACGGTCAGCTGGCCCACGCGGGGTTCTGAGCCCAGGCAGTAGACCTTGCCCGCCCGCTCGTAAAACTCGGCGAGGCGGGAGCCCAAGTAGGCGGGGTACCCTTCTTCGCCCGGCATCTCTTCCAGCCGGCCCGACATTTCCCGTAGGGCCTCGGCCCAGCGGGAGGTGGAATCGGCCATGAGGGCCACTGAGTAGCCCATGTCCCGGAAGTATTCGGCGATGGTGATTCCGGTGTAGACCGAGGCCTCCCGGGCGGAGACCGGCATATCGGAGGTGTTGGCCACCAGGACGGTGCGCTTCATGAGCGGCTCCCCGGAGCGGGGGTCCTTCAGGTGGGGAAACTCCATCAAAACGTCGGTCATCTCGTTGCCCCGCTCGCCGCACCCTACGTAGACCACGATGTCGGCATCCGCCCACTTGGCTAACTGGTGCTGGACTACGGTCTTCCCGCTGCCGAAGGGGCCCGGGATGCAGGCCGTCCCCCCTTTGGCCACCGGGAAGAGGGTGTCGATGATGCGCTGACCGGTGACCATGGGCTCGCTGGGCGCTAGCTTCTCCCGGTAGGGGCGGCTGCGCCGCACGGGCCAGCGCTGCAGCATGGTCA
>JASBVW010000044.1 GCA_029961005.1 Bacillota bacterium | reverse complement strand
GTGTGGAAAGATAGAAAAATTACGCGGTCTGGAGGTCGGAAGCAATGGCAGACGAGGAGAAGGGAACCTGGCGCGTCAAGAAAGGTTTGGCCGAAATGCTCAAGGGCGGCGTGATCATGGACGTGACCACCCCCGAGCAGGCGAAGATTGCAGAAGAGGCAGGGGCGGTGGCGGTGATGGCCCTGGAGCGCGTCCCGGCGGATATACGGGCGGCCGGCGGCGTGGCCCGGATGGCCGACCCTGCCATTATAGAGGCCATCATGGAGGCGGTGACCATCCCGGTGATGGCCAAGGTCAGGATCGGACATTTTGTGGAGGCGCAGATCCTGGAGGCCCTGGGCGTGGATTACATCGACGAGAGCGAGGTGCTCACCCCGGCCGATGAAGCGCACCACATCAACAAGCACGCCTTTAAGGTGCCCTTCGTCTGCGGGGCTCGCAACCTGGGTGAGGCCCTGCGCCGCATCGGGGAAGGCGCGGCCATGATCAGGACCAAGGGTGAGGCGGGAACCGGCGACGTGGTGGAGGCCGTGCGCCACCTGCGGGCGGTGATGGACGAAATCCGGCGGCTGCAGAACATGCCGGAGGAGGAGCTGATGGCGGCGGCCAAAGAGATGGCGGCCCCCTATGAGCTGGTGCGGGAGGTAGCCCGCCTGGGGCGCCTGCCGGTGGTCAACTTCGCCGCCGGGGGAATTGCCACCCCAGCCGATGCCGCTCTGATGATGCAGCTGGGGGCGGATGGTATCTTTGTGGGCTCGGGGATCTTTAAGTCCGAGCAGCCGGCCCGGCGGGCGCGGGCCATCGTAGAAGCCACCGCCCATTACGACGATCCGGCGGTGCTGGCCCGGGTCTCCAAGGGCCTGGGAGAGGCCATGCGCGGTATCTACGTAGGGGCGCTGGCGCCGGAGCAGAAGATCCAGGGTCGGGGTTGGTAAGGAGTAAGGAGGAAGCAGCGGTGCGCATCGGAGTACTGGCCTTGCAAGGAGCCGTAGCTGAGCACTTGCACATGCTGTCTGAACTGGGCTGCGAGGCGGTGGCGGTCAAGAAGCCCTCCCAGCTGGATGGATTGGCCGGGCTGATCATCCCGGGGGGCGAGAGCACTACCATCGGCAAACTGATGGCGGAGTACGGCTTCGACCAGCGCATCCGCACCCTGGCGGCGCAAGGGCTGGCCGTCTACGGGACCTGCGCCGGCCTTATTCTTTTGGCCAAGGAGATTGAAGGGAGCGCCCAGCCCCGCCTGGGGCTGATGGATATCACTGCCCACCGCAATGCCTTTGGGCGCCAGGTGGAGAGCTTTGAGGTGGATCTGCCGGTGCCTGTCCTGGGGGATCCGCCGCTGCGGGCGGTCTTCATCCGCGCCCCTTATATTGTGCGGGTGGGCTCCGGCGTGGAGGTCCTGGCCCGCTACGGGGACAAGATCGTCCTGGCCCGCCAGGGGCGTTTCCTCGCCAGCGCCTTTCACCCCGAGCTGACGGAGGATACGCGCCTCCACGCCTACTTCTTGCGCCTGGCGGTCGGCAAGGTCTAAAGGCGCAGTCGCATGGGGCGGGACAGGGCTTATTTCTAAGGAAGGAGTGTTGAACAGGGATGGGTGGGGAGGAGTTGCGCCTGGATCCGGTGATTGCTGCGGTGGATCCAGAGGTGGCGGAGGCCATTGCCCTGGAAGAGCGGCGGCAGAAGGAGAAGATAGAACTCATCGCCTCGGAGAACTTCGCCAGTGCCGCGGTGCGGGCCGCCCAGGGGTCCGTGCTGACCAACAAGTACGCGGAGGGCTACCCCGGAAAGCGCTACTACGGCGGATGCGAGTACGTGGACATCGTGGAAAACCTGGCCCGCGACCGACTGAAGGCCATCTTCGGGGCGGAGCACGCCAACGTCCAGCCTCACTCCGGGTCCCAGGCCAATATGGCTGTCTACATGGCTGCGCTGCAGCCGGGGGATACCGTCCTGGGCATGAACCTGGCCCACGGCGGGCATCTCACCCACGGCAGCCCGGTGAACTTCTCCGGGATGATGTATCGCTTTGTGGCCTACGGGGTGAACCGCCAGACGGAGCGGATCGACTACGACGAGGTGCGAGACCTGGCCCGCCGGCACCGGCCCAAGATGATCGTGGCCGGGGCCAGCGCCTATCCGCGCTTTTTGGATTTTGCGGCCTTCCGCAGCATCGCCGATGAGGTGGGGGCCTACCTGATGGTGGACATGGCGCACATCGCCGGCTTGGTGGCGGCCGGGCTGCACCCCAACCCCGTACCCTACGCGGACTTTGTCACCTCCACCACCCACAAGACCCTGCGCGGCCCGCGAGGGGGCCTGATCCTCTGCCGGGAAGAGTACGCCAAGCAGATCGACAAGGTCATCTTCCCGGGCATCCAAGGTGGCCCGTTGATGCACGTCATCGCCGCGAAAGCGGTAGCCTTTAAAGAGGCCATGACGCCGGAGTTCAAGGAGTACCAGCGGCAGGTGGTGGCCAACGCCCAGGCCCTAGCGGCGGCCTTGATCGGGTATGGCTTTAAGCTGGTTTCGGGCGGCACTGACAACCACCTGCTGCTGCTCAACCTCACCAACCGCGGCATCACCGGCAAAGAGGCGGAGGAGATCCTGGATCGGATCGGCATCACCGTCAACAAGAACGCCGTTCCTTTTGACGAGCGCAGCCCTGTGGTGACCAGCGGGATCCGGGTGGGCACTCCGGCGGCCACCACCCGCGGCATGAAGGAGGCCGAGATGCGGGAGATCGCTGCCATCATGAACCAGGTGCTGGTTCCTTCCCCGGGCGAGGCGGTGCTGGAGGAGGCGCGCCAGAGGGTGGCCGCCCTCTGCCGGCGGTTTGCCTGAGGGGAATTTAAAAATTATCTATTAATTTTGAAGGAAGAGCCCCGCAAGGGAAGAATAAGTACTGGAAATACCCTGGAGGAGGTAAGGGAATGGGGGAACTCCTTGAGATCCGCTGGCACGGCCGAGGAGGACAGGGGGCCAAGACGGCGGCGCAGCTTTTGGGCGAGTCGGCGGCGGCGGCGGGAAAGTACATCCAGGCCTTTCCCGAGTATGGCCCTGAGCGCATGGGGGCCCCTGTGCTGGCCTTTAACCGGATCAGCGAAGAGCCAATCACCATCCACTGCCACGTCAAGCACCCCCGGTACGTGGTAGTCCTGGACGACACCTTTGTCGGGAAGGTGGACTTCACCGACGGCGTACCTCCCAACGGTGCCCTGATCATCAACACCGCGCTCTCGCCGGCGGAGATGCGGCGGAGGCTCCAATTGGAGGGGAACCCCATCCGGGTCTGGACTGTGGACGCGACGAAGATCGCCCTGGAGACCATTGGGCGCGCCATCCCTAACACCCCCATGATGGGGGCCTTGGTGCGGGCCACGGGCATCCTCAAGCTGGAGGATTTGATCGAGGATACGCGGCGCAAGCTGGAGAAGAAGTTTCGCCACAAGCAAGAAGTAATCGCCGGGAATCTAGAGGCCATCCGGAGGGCTTACGAGGAGGTGCAGGAGGGGTGAGCGCGAGCAAGGAGAGCGCAGGGCCTCAGCCCAAAGAATATCAGGGCAAGATCCAGCCGGGGTGGCGGGAGATTCCCCGGGGCGGGATGATCCTCCAGGCCGGCAACGCCCGGGAGTTTGAGACCGGGGACTGGCGGGTGACCAGGCCGGTCTGGATCCCCGAAAACTGCATCCAGTGCCTTTTTTGTTGGATCTACTGCCCCGACGCCGCCGTCCTCTTGGAAGACGGCAAGGTGATTGGCTTCGACTACGCGCACTGCAAGGGTTGCGGCATCTGCGCCCATGAGTGCCCGGGAAAGAGAGGGGCTAAAGCCATCAAGATGGTGGCGGAGTCTGAGGCGGAGGAGGCGAGCCAGGCGTGAGCGTCAAGACCGTGGCATATACGGGTAACGAGGCCGTGGCCCAGGCCATGAAGCAGATCCACCCTGACGTGGTGGCCGCTTACCCCATCACTCCCCAGACCGAGATCGTGCAGATCTTCTCTACCTTTGTGGCGGACGGGCTGGTGGACACGGAATTTGTGACGGTGGAGAGCGAACACTCGGCCATGTCGGCTACGGTGGGGGCGGCGGCGGCAGGGGCGCGGGCCATGACCTGCACCTCGTCCCAGGGGCTGGCTCTGATGTACGAGGTGGTCTACATCGCCGCCTCCTTGCGCCTGCCCATCGTCATGCCGGTAGTCAACCGGGCCTTGAGCGGCCCCATCAACATCCACTGCGACCACAGCGACAGCATGGGGGCGCGGGACTCCGGTTGGATCCAGCTCTTCTCTGAAAATGCCCAGGAGGCCTACGACAACGTGCTCCAGGCGGTGCGCATCGCGGAGCACAAAGACGTCCTCCTGCCGGTGATGGTGATGATGGACGGCTTCATCATCAGCCACGCGCTGGAGAACGTAACCTTCCTGGACGACGAAACGGTGCGGCGCTTCATCGGGGAGTACCGCCCCGATTACTACCTTTTGAACCCGGATCACCCGATCACGGTGGGCGCTTTTGACCTCTTCGACTACTACTTTGAACACAAGCGCCAGCAGGTGGAGGCCATGCGGATGGCCAAGCCGGTCATCCTGGAAGTGGGCCAGGAGTACGGCCGCCTCTCCGGGCGCTCTTACGGGCTCTTTGAGGGTTACCGCCTGGAAGACGCCGAGCTGGCCATAGTGGTCCTGGGCTCCACCGCCGGGACGGCCAAGGCGGTGGTGGACGGCCTGCGCCGGGAGGGGGTTAAGGCGGGGCTGCTCAAGCTGCGGGTCTTCCGCCCCTTCCCGCGGGAGGAGCTGGCCCAAGCCCTGCGCCATGTGCGGGCCCTGGCGGTGCTAGACCGCTCCGACTCCTTCGGCGTGGTGGGCGGTCCCCTCTTCGCCGAGGTGCGGGCAGCCCTCTACGACCTGCCGGAGCGCATCCCCACCGTCAATTACATTTACGGCCTGGGCGGGCGCGACATCGACCTGGAGATGATCGGGCGGGTGTACGCCGACCTGGCAGAGATAGCCCGGACCGGGCGGCCGCGGGAGCTGGTGACTTACCTGGGCGTCCGCGAGTGAGCAGGGCCTCGGCCCGGGGGCTGACGTTTTGGTGCACTGAGCGGCTTGAACTGGTGCATTGGGGGGAGGAAAGATGGCAACTTTGAAAGAACTGGCCCGGCGGCCCAACAGGCTGACCGGAGGGCACCGCGCCTGTGCGGGGTGTGCCGCCCCGGTGGTGGCCCGCCAGGTGCTCCTGGCCTGCCAGGAGCCGGCGGTGGTGGGGCTGGCCACGGGGTGCCTGGAGGTGACCACCACCATCTATCCTTACACGGCCTGGGGGTGCTCCCTCATCCACAACGCCTTTGAGAACGTGGCTGCCACGGTCAGCGGTGCCGAGGCGGCCTACCGCGCCCTGCGCCGGCGGGGCAAGATCGACCGGGAGATCCGGTTCATCGCCTTCGGCGGCGACGGGGGGACGTACGACATCGGCCTGCAGTCCCTTTCCGGGGCCTTGGAGCGGGGGCACCGGATGCTCTACGTTTGTTACGACAACGGGGCCTACGAAAATACGGGCATCCAGCGCTCCAGCGCCACGCCGCGGGGGGCCAGCACTACGACCAGCCCGGCCGGCAAGGTGCTCCCGGGCAAGCGGCAACCGCGCAAAGATTTGACCGGCATCGCCGTGATGCACAACATACCCTACGTGGCCCAGACCACCGTGGCCCACTGGAACGACCTGACCCGCAAAGTGGAGAAGGCCCTGGCCGTGGATGGGCCGGCCTTCCTCAACGTCCTTGCGCCCTGTCGGCTGGGGTGGGTCACCCCGCCGGAGGAGACCATGGAGCTGGCGCGGGAGGCGGTGGAGTGCTGCTTCTGGCCCCTGTACGAGGTAGAGAACGGGGTCTGGCGGCTCAATTACCGCCCCCGGGAGAAGAAGTCCTACATTGAATGGATGAAGCGGCAGGGGCGGTTCAAGCACCTCTTTCAACCGGGCCTGGAGGCCCTGCTAGCCGACTTGCAGGCCGAGGTGGACGAGCGGTGGCGGGCTTTGCTGGTGCGCTGCGGCGAGCCCCTGGAGGAGGAGCGGCTGCAGGCGGTCCAGGGGTGAAAGTCGGGTTGCCGGGCCAGCCCGGCGCCGGCTCCCGGCGGGTAAAAAGCGGGGCAGAGAGGGGATCAGGTTGCTGGATTTGAAGTTGGTACGGGCGAACCCGGACGCGGTCCGGGAGGGGATGCGCAAAAAGCGGGTGGAAGCGCCGCTGGACGAGCTTTTGGCCCTAGATGAACGCCGACGGGGGCTCTTGACTCAGGTGGAACAGCTGAAGAGCCGCCGCAATGTCCTTTCCGAGGAAGTGGGCCGGCGCAAGAAGGCCGGGGAGGCGGCGGAGGATTTGATGGCCGAGGCCCGCGACCTGGGCCAGCGGATCAAGGAGCTGGACGAGGAGGTGCGCGCCCTGGAGGAGCGCATCCGTCAGATTCTGCTCCTCATTCCCAACCTGCCCGACCCTTCGGTGCCCGAGGGGGATGATGCTTCGGGAAACGTGGAGGTGCGGCGCTGGGGCGAGCCGCCCCGCTTCGACTTTGAGCCCCGCCCCCACTGGGAGCTGGGGGTGGCTCTGGGGATCTTTGACTTCGAGCGGGCGGCCAAGATCAGCGGCGCCCGCTTTGTGGTGGAGCGGGGGGCGGGGGCCAGGCTGGAGCGAGCCTTGATCTCCTTCATGCTGGACCTGCACACCCGCGAGCACGGCTACGTGGAGATCTCCCCGCCCTACCTGGTCAACCGCGATTCGATGATAGGCACGGGGCAGCTCCCCAAGTTCGCCGAGGACATGTTCAAGTGCGAGGGGTACGAGTACTACCTTATCCCGACGGCGGAGGTGCCGGTGACCAACCTGCACCGGGGCGAGATCCTGGAGGCGGCGCAGCTGCCCCTCTACTACGCCTCCTACACCGCCTGCTTCCGGGCTGAAGCGGGGGCCGCCGGCCGCGACACCCGCGGCTTGATCCGGGTGCACCAGTTCAACAAGGTGGAGCTGGTGAAGTTCGTGCGGCCGGAGACCTCCTTTGAAGAGCTGGAGAAGCTGGTGCGGGACGCGGAGGAGGTCCTGGAGCGCCTGGGCCTGCCTTATCGTACCATGCTCCTCTGCACGGGCGACATGGGCTTCTCCAACGCCAAGCAGTACGACATTGAGGTTTGGATGCCCAGCTACGGGCGGTACGTGGAGATCTCCTCCTGCAGCAACTTCACGGACTACCAGGCCCGGCGGGCGGAGATCCGCTACCGGCCGGAGCCGGGGGCCAAGGCGGAATACGTGCACACCCTGAACGGCTCCGGCCTGGCCGTAGGGCGGTGCGCGGCGGCCATCCTGGAGAATTACCAGCAGGCGGACGGCAGCGTCCTCATCCCGCCGGCCCTGCGCCCGTACATGGGCGGCCAGGAGCGGATTACGCCGGATTGACGGGCCGAGGAGCCCATGGTATACTGGGCTCGAGAGCGCGGCCGCTCTTTGGGGCGCGCGGAGAGGTGGCAGAGCGGTCGATTGCGGCGGTCTTGAAAACCGTTGAGGGGCAACCCTCCGTGGGTTCGAATCCCACCCTCTCCGCCATTTTTTGGCTGATCCAAGGGTGGTTTTCCGGCGAAGGTTCTTCCCTTGCCTTGACGGGGGCGGCCTTCCCGTGTTATAGTAGGGGAGCAAAGAGAGCTTTTCCTTTCTTCAAGCTGCGGAGAGATACCCAAGCAGGTTGAAGGGGACGGTTTGCTAAACCGTTAGTAGGGCCTCAAGCCCTAGCGCGGGTTCGAATCCCGCTCTCTCCGCCAGAATGTACACCTTCTGGGTTTTGACCCGGGAGGTTTTTTTTGTTGACGGCTGCTTTTACTGAACCGTAACCGGGCTGTAATAGAGCTTGAGTGTTGACAGAGCGCAGTTCTGGTAGTACAATGTAAGCACAACGAATAACCAGCGAAGGAGCTTTTTTATCATGCTGATCAAGACCCTGACCGCACACGGGAACAGCGCTGCGTTGATCATCGATAAGCCGATTCTGGAACTCCTGGGAATAACCATGGAAACGCCGTTGCAGATCACTACAGACGGTAAGAGCCTGGTCATCTCGCCACTGCGGGAGGCTGAGCGCGAGGAGAAGTTTCGCAAGATCCTGCAGAGCGTGAACGCGCGGCACGAGGCGACGCTAAAGAAGCTGGCGGAGTGAGACATGAATCCAGTCTTTCTCACCCTGGCTGAGGTGATAGAGATTCACCGCGACCAGATCGAACGGTACGGTGGCCAACTGGGAATACGGGACTTCACCGTGCTGGAATCCGCTTTAGCTATGCCCCAAGCTTCCTGGGGAGGGGATTTTATCCACACGGATCTTTACGAGATGGCGGCTGCCTATGCCTTCCATCTCTGTAGAAATCATCCTTTCGTAGATGGCAATAAGCGCACAGCCCTGGTCTGTGCGCTCGTGTTTTTAGAGTTAAACGGGGTAATTTTAACCGATCCTGAAGGGGTGCTCTACGGGGTAATGATGGGGGTTGCTGCGGGGAGTCAAGGTAAGCAGGAGCTGAGCGAGGCTTTTCGCCGACTCTCCAGGGTTGGTTAAGATTGCTGTAGTATTGCTGCATTGAGGGATAAAATCAGCGGGTCCCGTTTCCCGGAACCCGCTTCACATCTTGGCGCGCCCGGAGGGATTCGAACCCCCGACCTCCAGATTCGTAGTCTGTCACTCTATCCACCTGAGCTACGGGCGCA
>JASBVW010000043.1 GCA_029961005.1 Bacillota bacterium | reverse complement strand
TACCCGTATCCCACCTATAAATCGGATGGTTCCAGCAACCCCTTTATATGGAATTTTCAACCACCAACCTCCAACCTCCAACTTCCAACTTCTAACTTCTAAATTAACCCCCTCTCCCCCCCGCCGGAATGTAGTATACTGGGGGCGGTGGGGGGAGTATGAGCCAAGGTATCGAGTTTGTCATCATCACCGGCCTCTCTGGGGCCGGGAAGACGGAAGCGGCGCGGGCACTGGAGGACATGGGGTTCTTCTGCGTCGACAACCTGCCGCCGTCCTTTATCCCGACCTTCGCCGAGTTGTGCGCCCAGTCGGGAGGCAAGGTCAACCGCATCGCCATGGTCATCGACGTCCGGGGTGGGGACTTTTTTGGCGCGCTCTTCGAGGCCCTGGAGTGGTTGAAGTCCAGGCAGTTTCGGGTGACGATCCTCTTTCTGGAGGCTACAGAGGAAGTGCTCATCCGGCGTTTTAAGGAGACGCGCCGGCGCCACCCTCTGGAAGGGGAAGGTGGACTTCTCGCCGGCATTCGCGCCGAGCGGGAGCGCCTGGAAGGGCTGCGGACCCAGGCTACCGTCGTTCTGGACACCTCCCGGCTCAACCCCCATCAGCTCAAGGAAAAGATCTACGAGTTCCTGCGCGGGAAGGAAGAAGGGGTCAAGGGCCCGGAGGTGCGCCTGATTTCGTTCGGCTACAAGTTCGGGCTTCCCCTGGATGCCGATCTCGTCTTTGACCTGCGGTTTCTCCCCAATCCGCATTATGTAGAAGAGTTGAGGCCTAAAGATGGGCGGGAAGAGGAGGTTAGCCGCTACATCCTGGAGGCGCCGGTGACCCAGGAGTTTTTGCAGGCTTTGCACCGGTTCCTCCTTTTTCTCCTGCCACTTTTGGCGGCTGAGGGGCGAAGGTCGGTCACCATCGGCCTGGGCTGCACAGGGGGGCGCCACCGCTCGGTGTCTATAGTTGAAGAAGTGGCCGCCCGGCTGAAGGCGGAAGGGTACCCGGTGGGAGTGGAGCACCGCGATATCGCGCAGGGAAAGGAGTGACGTGGTGCCCGTGAAGAAAGGCATGGATCAGTTTTGGCGCCGCTGGCGCTGGCTCTCCCCCGGCCTGGGGATCAAGCGGTGGCTGGCCGTCTTTGTGGGAGGGCTGCTCTTGCTCGGGGCAGGAGTGGGGCTGGTGGCGGCGCGGGAGGTCGCCCGGCAGTGGGTCCAGCGGCACCTGCCCCTCCCCGGTTTGGGGTCGGGATGGGCCATGGTAACCCTGGGCTTGCTGGCGGCAGGGGCCGGGGTGCAGGTCATGGGTTATGGCGTGCGTCAATTGGTGGGCTCAGTGGCCAGGGCCCTCCTCCCGGAGAGGGGCCAGGCTCTGGAGCTCCTCTACGAACGCCGCCAGCTCTCCCGCGGCCCCCGGATCGCCGTGGTGGGAGGCGGCACGGGCCTCTCCACCCTCCTGCGCGGGCTGAAGAAGCACACCAGCAACCTTACGGCTGTGGTCACGGTAGCCGACGACGGCGGGAGTTCAGGGCGGCTGCGCACGGAGATGGGGATCCTCCCGCCGGGCGACATCAGGCAGTGTCTGGTGGCCCTGGCGGCCACCGAGCCTTTGATGGAACGGCTCTTTCAATACCGGTTTCAAGAAGGGGAAGGCCTGGCCGGGCACGCCTTCGGCAACCTCTTCATCGCCGCTATGACCGGCTTGACCGGGGACTTTGAGGCGGCCGTCCGGGAGTCCAGCAAGGTCCTGGCCATTCAGGGACAGGTTCTGCCGGCCACCCTGGAGGACGTGGTGCTGGGAGCCGAGATGGAGGACGGGACGGTGGTGGAGGGCGAATCCCGGATCGCCGCCCACGGCGGCCGGATCAAGCGGGTTTTCCTGAACCCGCCCTCTCCTCAGCCGGCTGAAGAGGTGCTGGCTGCTTTGCAGGAGGCGGATTTGCTGGTCTTAGGACCGGGCAGCCTCTTCACCAGCGTGGTGCCCAACCTCCTGGTCAAAGGGGTGGTGGAAGCCATTCGCTCCTCCCGGGCGCTTAAGGTCTACGTCTGCAACGTCATGACCCAGCCGGGGGAGACCGACGGTTATACGGCGGCCGACCACGTGCGGGTGATCGTGGAGCACTTGGGCCGCGGAGTTTTGGATTGGGCGGTGGTCCACGAGGGGCCGGTCTCGCCTTCCCTTCTGGCGCGCTATCGCCAGCAGGGGGCTTACCCGGTGGTTCCCGACCTCCACCGCATCCGGGAGCTGGGGGTCAGGCCGGTGGCCTATCCCCTGCTCAGCCGCTCCGACTTGGCCAGGCACGATCCCGACCGGCTGGCCTCCGTCTTGCTGCGCCTCCTGGAAGCCGAGCGGAGGCGCAACGCCGGCTTCTTCGACCTTTACCTCTCCGCGGTCTGGAAGCGCCTGAGAAGTTAGCGCCGGAACCTGCATATTTCCTTCCTCTGAGGGCAATAATTGGCAGGGGAGGAAGAAATGGTCCGGGCTCCCTCCCCTGATCGGGTTTGACAGTGACCTTTCGGAGTTGGTAAAATGGAGCCGTTTAGTATCAGCACAGGGGGGCAGGGAGTGAGGCGACGGCTTCTTCTGCCAGCGCTGGCGTTGCTGGCCTTGGTCTGGTGGGGGCGCGGTCTTTGGGAGCCGGTGGTGCCCGCTGAGGTCAGCCGAGCGGCCCTGCAGTCCCGCGTCTGGCTGGAGGTCAACAGCGGCCTCTTCGACCAGGTGCGGCGCATTCACCTTTACGTACGCCAGGTCAATCCGGCCCTGACGAGCGAGGAAGCCCTGGAGATCACTTATCAGATCATCCTCAGCGCGCGCAAATACGACCTGGACCCTTTTTTGGCCGCGTCTTTAGCCGGGGTGGAGTCCCGCTTTGAGCGAAGGGCGGTCTCGCACCGGGGGGCGCTGGGCATCATGCAGTTGATGCCGGAGACGGCGCGTGCCCTGGGGGTGGAAGATCCGTTTGACCCGCTCCAAAATATTGACGCCGGGGTGCGCTATCTGGCCCAGCTCTTAAAAAAGTACGACGGGGACGTCAGCCTGGCCATTGCGGCCTATAACGCCGGCCCTGCCCGGGTGGAGGAGCGGGTTCCGCCGTACCGGGAGACGGAGCAGCACGTGGAGAGGGTAACCACTGCTTACGTGCGCCTGACGGCAGGCCGGCGGGGGCGGGATGGCTAGGGGGTTGACGGCCTCGCCGGGGCGTGGTAGACTCGTGGTAATGGTAGACGGCAAAGGCGAGGAAGGAGAGAAGCCGGCGCGGGAGGCCCAAGAGAGCCGCCGGGCGGTGCAAGGCGGCGCTGAAGCGGCCGGCCACTGGCTCTGGAGCTGCCAACCGAAACCGCAAGGGAGTAGGCTTGGCCGGTTTCCCGCCGTTAAAGGGGCAGAGAGGGCCTTCGGGGGGCCGGAGGTCAAATAGAGTGGTACCGCGGAAGGGAGCCTTTCGTCTCTAGAAAAGGGGCGAAGGGCTTTTTGTTTACCTGGAAACCAGCAGGAAGGGAGCAGGGAGCAGTGGAGAGAGGAGAGAGGGAAGAAGCAAGAGTGCGGGAGGTAGGAAGTATACGGGGAGAAGTACCGCCGGAGCTGCGGGTGACGGTGGAGACCTTTTGGACCGCCGCGCGGCGGAGTGCCCGGACCGGGAGGCGGTGGTCTTTCCCGAATTGGGTCTGCGCTACACCTACCGGGAGTTTCAGGAGGTCTGCAACCGGGCGGCGCGGGGCTTCATGCGCCTGGGCATTCAGAAAGGGGAGCACTTGGCCATCTGGGCCACCAACAAGCCGGAGTGGGTCATCACCCAGTTCGCCACCGGGAAGATGGGGGCGGTCTTGGTCACGGTCAACACCAACTACAAGGTCATGGAGCTGGAGTACCTCTTGCGCCAGTCCGATGCCACCACCCTCGTCCTGATGGACCGCTTCAAGGACTCGGACTATCTAGGGGCCATCTACGAGCTCTGCCCGGAGCTGCACACCTGCCCGCCGGGGCAATTGCGCTCCGCCCGGTTGCCCAGGCTGCGCAACGTGATCTTTCTGGGCGAGGAGAAGCATCCCGGCATGTTCACCTGGGCGGAGGTGCTGGCCCTGGGAGACGAAGTCTCGCCGGAGGAGCTGGCTGAACGCCAGGCCTCCCTCCATTACGACGAAGTGATCAACATCCAGTACACTTCGGGGACCACCGGTTTCCCCAAAGGGGCCATGCTCAGCCATCTCAACATCGTGGCGGATGCCTATTACGTAGCGGAGTGCATGGGCCTGCGGGCCGGGGACCGGCTCTGCATCCCGGTGCCGTTCTTCCACTGTTTCGGCTGCGTGATGGGGACCCTGGCCTGCGTCACCCAGGGGGCTACCATGGTGCCGGTGGACCACTTCCGGCCCGACACGGTCCTGGCGGCCATCGAAGCCGAGAAGTGCACGGCACTCCATGGCGTCCCCACCATGTACATCAGCCTCTTGGAGTACCCCGATTTCGCCCGCTACGACCTGAGCACGCTCCGGCGGGGCATCATGGCCGGCGCCCCCTGCCCGGTGGAGGTGATGAAGTCGGTGATCAACCGGATGCATATGAAGGAGATCACCATCGCCTATGGCCAGACCGAGGCTTCGCCGGTCATCACCCAGACGCGGACCGACGATCCCCTGGAGCGCCGGGTGGCCACGGTGGGCCGGGCCATCCCGGGGGTGGAGGTCAAGATCATCAACCCGGAGACGGGCCAAGAGGTGCCCTGCGGGACGCCGGGTGAGCTCTGCGCGCGGGGGTTCAACGTGATGAAGGGCTACTACAAGATGCCGGAGGCCACGGCCCAGGCCATCGACGCCGAAGGCTGGCTGCACACCGGCGATCTGGCCACCATGGACAAGCACGGCTACTGCAACATCGTGGGGCGCATCAAGGACATGATCATTCGGGGCGGGGAGAATATCTACCCGCGGGAGATTGAAGAGTTCCTGCATACCCACCCTAAGGTGATGGACGCCCAGGTGGTGGGTGTACCCAGCCTCAAGTACGGGGAGGAGGTTATGGCCTACATCCGCCTGAAACCGGGGGTGCAGGCTACGGAGGAGGAGATCCGGGAGTTCTTCCAGGCCCGCATCTCCCGGCACAAAATCCCGCGCTACATCAAGTTCGTGGACTCCTACCCCATGACCGCCAGCGGCAAGGTGCAGAAGTACAAGCTGCGGGAGCAGGCCATTAAGGAACTGGGCCTGGAAAAGGAGGCCAAAGTGGAGACGGCGTAAGGCAGGATAAATCCCTTCCCACCCGGAATACTTTACGCCGGGAGTGTCGAGCGGGGATGTGGTTCTCACAGGAGGTCCGGAGTGAACTGGCACGCCTTCCTGCCCCGCGGGAGTGCTGCCGGCGGGCGGAGCTGGCGGCTTTTTTGCGCGGCGGCGGGAGGCTGGAGCTTTCGGCCCGCGCGGCCTCGCTGGAGGTGGAGGTGCAGGATCCGGCGGTGGCGCGGCGCCTGCTCGGGTTGCTCAAGGAGACCTTTCCGGTTTCGGCGGAGGTGTTGGTGCGGCGCAACAACCGCCTGCGCAAAAACAACGCCTATCTGGTGCGCGTGCCCCCGTCGGCTGACGTGCAGGGTATCTTGCTGGCCCTAGAAGCTACTGATGAGGCCTTCATCCCCTCAGCGGGCGTCCCGCCCTTTGTCTGGCGCCGGAGCTGCTGCCGGCGTGCTTTCTTGCGGGCTTCGTTCTTGATCCACGGCTCCCTCACCGACCCGGAGAAGGGGTACCACCTGGAGTGGGCGGTGGCCGATTACTCTCTGGCCCAAGGGGTGCAGAGGCTTTTGGCCTCTTTCCGGGTCAAGTCCGGCCTTAGCCAGCGCAAGCGGGGCTTTGTGGTATATGTTAAGGAAGCCGAGGACATCTCCACCGTCTTGCGCCTTTTGGGGGCGGATTCCGCTGTCCTGCGCTTTGAGAATGCCCGCGTTTTGCGCGAGGTGCGCAATCAGGTCAATCGACAGGTCAATTGCGAGACGGCCAACGTGGACAAGGCGGTGACGGCTGCCCTCCGCCAGATCGAGGAGATCAAGTGGTTTGACGACCACCTGGGCCTAGAACATCTGCCGCGCCGACTGCGGGAGGTGGCCCGGGCCAGGCTGGCCCACCCGGAGGCCAGCCTGGCGGAGCTGGGCCAGTTTTTGCGGCCGCGCTTGGGCAAGTCAGCGGTGAACCACCGGATGCGGCGGCTTTTGGCTCTGGTCCGGGCTCACCAGGACCGGGTAAGGGAGGGGAGGTGAGCTCTCCGTGGATCTCCTTCCGCCCCTCCTCTCTCTCCACCAAGAGCAGCGGCCTGCGGTCAAGGTGATTCCCACCCCTTCTCTCTGGCGCGCTTTGCGCATCTTGCAGGTTTCGTCCAGCGAGCTGGAGGCCCTTCTCTCTCAAGAGCTGGTGAATAACCCTTTGCTGGAGAGGCCCGACCCCTGCCCCGGAGAAGTGGCAGCGGGGCTGGGCGGCGGCTGGCGGGAAGAGGGCCGAGGTACGTCCTGGGAGCGCTGGGAAGAGGAGGCGGAGTGGGAAGAGGTCCCCTGGCGCCCCAGTTTGCGGGAGCACCTCTGGCTCCAGGTACAGGCCGCTCTGCCACCGGGGCCGGAGCGCCGGGCGGCGGAATTCTTCGTGCGGCAGATCGACCAGGACGGCTACCTTTGCTCTTCTCCAGAAGAGGCGGCGGCCCTCTGCGGCGTTTCACTGGAGAGCGCCCAGCGGGCCCTGGCGGTAGTCCAGGGGTGTGAACCCAGCGGGGTAGGCTCCCGCTCCTTGGCGGAGTGCCTCTCCCTGCAGCTCAAGCACCGCGGCCAGTGGGATGAGCTGAGGCGGCGGCTGATCCAAGAATGCCTGCCCCTGGTAGCTAAAGGGCGCTGGAAGGCGGCGGCGGAGCGCCTGGGCATTTCTCCGGAGGAGGTTCGCCGCCTGGCGGCGGAGCTGCGCGACCTGGATCCCCGGCCGGGACGGGGGTATGGCGGAGAGGCGCGGCCGGGCTTGCTTCGGCCGGACCTTGCGCTGGAACCCCAGGGGGCCGAGTTTGCGGTGCTAGTGCACGAGTGGGCGGCCCCCACCTTGCGCCTGAGTGAGGTCTACAGCCGCCTCCTGGAGCAGGAGGAACTGGAGACCTCGGTACGGGCTTACCTCCAGCGCCAGCTGAAAGCGGCGCGCTTCCTTCTGCGCTGTCTGGAGCGCCGGCGGCAAACCCTCTTTCTCATCGGTTCGGCCCTGGTCCGCCACCAGCGGGATTTTCTCGAGCGCGGGCCGGCCTACCTGCGACCTTTGACCCTGCGGGCGGTGGCGGCGGAGGTGGGCCTTCATCCTTCCACGGTGGGGCGGGCGGTGGCCAACAAGTACGCCCAGACTCCCTGGGGCATCTTTCCGCTCTCTCGCTTCTTCGACTCCGGCGTGCGCACGCGCAGCGGGCAGGGCCTGGCGGCGGGAGGGGTCAAGGCGCGCTTGGCGGAGCTGTGCGGAGAGAGGCGAGCGGCCGCTCCCTGAGCGACCGGGAGCTGGCCGCCCTCCTGGCCCGGCAGGGGATTCAGGTTTCCCGTCGCACGGTGGCCAAGTACCGGCGCGCCCTAGGCATCCCCGCCTCCCGGCAGCGCTCTGCTTTAGGCCGTCTTGCAGGCAAAAAACAGGATTTTTCACCCAGGGAGAAAGAATAATATTACGGGACAAAAAGAAAGAGAGAGCCCGACCTCCACCGGGACGGATGCAGTTGCCGCTGCAGGTCGGGGTGTGTTTCCAGAGAAACCACCGCGGGGGGGATGCCGGGTTATCTCTTTAGAGCAGCGACGCGGGGGAGAGAAGCCCCCATATCTTTTTGCGGGAGGGATCGAGGAGTGAAAGTCAGGATTGGGATCAACGGCTTTGGACGGATCGGGCGCCTGGTCTTCCGGGCCGGGCTGAATCATCCCGAAGTGGAACTGGTGGCCATCAACGACCTGGCCGACGCCCGGACCAACGCCCACCTTTTAAAGTACGACTCGGTGCACGGGCGCTTCCAGGGCGAGGTGAAGGCGGAAGGCGACCAGCTGGTGGTGAACGGGCGTCGGGTCAAGGTCCTGTCCTCCAAGGACCCGGCGGAGCTGCCCTGGGGGGAGCTGGGGGTGGACGTGGTCATCGAGTCCACCGGTTTCTTTACCAACGCTGAGGACGCCGCCAAACACCTGCAGGGCGGGGCCAAGAAGGTGATCATCTCCGCGCCGGCCAAGAATGAGGACATCACCATCGTCATGGGGGTCAACGAGGACAAGTACGACCCGGCGCGGCACAAGATCATCTCCAACGCCTCCTGCACCACCAACTGCCTGGCGCCGGTGGCCAAGGTGCTGCACGACCATTTCCGCATCCGGCGGGGCTTCATGACCACCGTGCACGCCTACACCAACGACCAGAAGATCCTGGACCAGGTGCACAAGGACCTGCGGCGGGCGCGGGCGGCCGGCATGTCCATCATTCCCACCACCACCGGGGCGGCCCGGGCTATCGGTCTGGTGCTGCCGGAGCTGAAGGGGAAGCTGGATGGTTTTGCCATGCGGGTGCCAGTGGCGGACGTCTCGGTGGTGGACCTGGTGGCGGAGGTGGAGAAGGCCACCACCGTAGAGGAGGTCAACCGCACCCTGCAGGCGGCGGCCCAAGGGCCCTTGAGCCGGTACCTGGGCTACAGCGACGAACCCCTGGTCTCCGTGGACTTTTTGGGGGACAGCCGGTCTTCCATCGTCGACGCCCTCGGCCACGAGCACCTCGAACCCCACGCCCCTGAGCTGCACGGTGTCGAT
>JASBVW010000042.1 GCA_029961005.1 Bacillota bacterium | reverse complement strand
TAGCCTCTTCCCCCTTGCGCATCAACCACTACGGGTACCTGAACCAGATAATCGAAAAGAAGAGCAAGAAGGAGCGCAACTTGGAGCTCCTCCGCCAGCAGGTGGCAGAAGACCCGCGCAACAGCTTTGTCCACTTCAACCTGGGTGCGGAATACGTGCGCCTGGGCAGCCTCGACCAGGCACTGGCCGAGTATCAGCTGGCTTTTAAGTACCTCCCCGACCTGACGGTGGAGTATGCTCCCTTTCTGCTGCGCAACATCGCCAACCTTCTCCTGGCTCAGGGGAGGTTCAAAGAGGCCCTCAACATTCTCCAGGAGGCCAAAGCGGCCTACCCGGGGTACACGGACTTGCTCTACCTGGAAGGGCAGGCCTACCTGGCTCTGTACCGCTACACCGAGGCCGCCCAGGCCTTTCAGCGGTGCCTGGCCCTGGGGGAGAACAGCCGCTACACCTCGCAGCGGGGTGTAGGGAGCTATCTGGCCTGGATGGGGCTGGGGTCGGCTTACGAGGGGCTGGGCGAGCTGGGGAAGGCTGCCCAGGCCTACCGCTCAGCCCTGCGGGCCAACGAGCGGCACCTACCGGCCCTGCAGAAGCTGGGGGAGCTCATCCTGCCGCGGGAGGAGCGGGGAGAGGCGGTGGCTTACCTGAAGGGGTTGGTGGACTGGCAGAGCAGGCCGGAGGCCGCCCTGGTCCTGGCGGGCCTCTTTGCCGATCAGGGGTACGCGGAGGAGGCCCAAGAGCTCCTGCGCGCGGCCTGCTTCGATTCGGCCGACGGCCGGGCTGCCCTGGCCAGAGCCCGGATCCTCACCGTCCTGCGCCAATACCGGGAGGCGCTGGCCGTTCTGGCGGCTATTCCCGAGACCAGCGAGGCCTATGCCCCTGGCTTGTGCGAGGCCGCCTTCCTTCAGGCCCTGCTAGGCCAGGGGGAAGCGGCGGCGGCTGCCCTGCGCCGGGCGGAAGCATTGGGGGTGCAGGCCGGCTTCCTGGAGGGCTACCGCCGGGTGGCGGCTGCCTTAGCCGGCTTTCCCCCTGAAGAGGTCGGGTCGGGGGAGACGATAATGCTGGGACAAACCCGCCAGAACGTTTTAGGCCTCCTGGAGCGGCTTTTGGCCCTGCAAGAGTTTGAGGCCTTTGAGCGGGCCCTCTCAGCCCTGCGCAGTCTGGGCCTGCCGCCGGAGGAGGAGGCCGTGGAGCTGGGTAAGCTCTACCACCGGCGAGGCTTTTGGGAGCTGGCGGCGGCGGAGCTGCTCCGGGCCGCCCGGGCAGGGAAGGGGGACGCCGAGACCTTTGCCATCTTGGGTGAGGTGGCTCTAAAGA
Organism: Bacillota bacterium; assembly: GCA_029961005.1. Classification (GTDB taxonomy): domain Bacteria; phylum Bacillota; class UBA5301; order JASBVW01; family JASBVW01; genus JASBVW01. The sequence goes on along the minus strand of JASBVW010000042.1, from coordinate 7,539 downwards.
AGGAGATGCCGGAGGAGGCGGAAGCCTTTTACCGCCAGGCCATTGAGCTGGAGCCGCGCCGCCTGGCTTTTTACACCGCCTTGGCGGGAGCTCTGGCCGCCCAGAACCGCTACGCGGACGCAGCGGAGGCGCTCCGCGGCGCGCTCTGGTATTACCCCGACTCTGACCTCCTGCGGGAAACCCTGCGCCTGACTGAGGCCATGGCTAGAGAAAAGAAAGAAAGGGGCGACGCGGGAGTAAGTGGTTCTTAAGCTGGGGCCTGTTGGCGCCGATAATCTCCCTGAGGAAGAAAGGGGCGAGTATGTATTTTTTCTAGCACCACATGGAGGTGAAGAAGGGCCATGGCAGTGGAAGCGATCGGGCCCGTGACGCGCTCCTACGTGACGGAAATGGCCCCGGAAAAGACCACTGTACCCCCGCCTGCGCCAGCCCCTGCCGAGGAGGGGAGCTTTGGCCGCCCCCGCTCCACTTCGGAGCTGATCGCCGAAGGTATAAAGATGAAGGCGGTTACAGAGGAACAGCTGGCCGAGATCCTGGAGAAGCTGAACCGGATCTTCGACGTCATGTCTACAGAGCTGCGGTTCAAGGTGCACGAGGGTACGAAGGACATCGTAGTCCAAGTGATCGAGATCGAGACGGGCAAGGTGTTGCGGGAGATCCCGCCGGAGCGGATTTTGGACATGATCACGCAGATGATGAAGTTAGTAGGGCTTTTAGTCGATGAAAAGGCTTGACGCGAAGCTCCTTAGGCTAGAGGAGGTGCACAAGGATGTCTGATCTCCTGCGGGTGAGCGGGATTGCCTCAGGGATTGATACCGTCGGCCTGATCGAGCAGCTGATGGCCGTCGAGCGCCGTCCCGCGGTATTGATGGAGCGCCAGAAGCTCAAGCTGGACTGGAAGAAGGAGCTGTGGGGGGAGATCAACACCCGATTGCTCTCGGTCAAGACGGCTCTGGCTCCCCTCTTGGACCGGACCAAGCTTCTGGCCAAAAGTGCCACCTCCAGCAATGAGAGCGTGCTGACGGCGGAGGCCTCCTCCACCGCCGCCACGGGAACCTATAAGATCACGGTCTCGCGGCTGGCTACAGCTACTGTGGTCACCAGCGGCGCCGGCGCCGCGGGATTGGGTCTGGGCAGAGCGGTGGATACGGCGCAGCCGGTGGTCTCCACGGCCTCCCGCTTCGGCACGCCGGTGACGGCGGGGACCTTCACCATTGCCGGGGTGACCATCACCCTGGACGCCGACGACTTCCTGGGTAATGGCACCGGTGGGGCCAACGACCTGATTCAAAAGGTAAACGACGCCCTGGCGGCGGCGGGGAAGTCCACGATCACCATGCGCTACGACTCCGCTACCGATAAGCTCACTGTAACCGATACCGCCGGGGGTCCTATAGAGATGGGGGCCGTGGGGGACACGAGCAACTTCCTGAGTGCAGCGGGGCTCCTGGCGGCGCCCCTGACGGTGTCCCAGGATGGGACCACTAGCCGCACCAGCACCTTCCACCTGGGCCACGTCAACCCCAACCAGCTCCTGAAGGACGCCAACTTCGCCACCGCCATTACGGACAGCGGCGGCGGGACCACGGGGACCGGCTCCTTTAAGATTAACGGCGTGGAGATCACCTTTGACTTGAGCAACGACACCCTCAATACCGTCATCACGCGCATCAACAACTCGGCAGCAGGGGTGGTGGCCAGCTACGACGCGGTCCAGGACCGCTTAATCCTGACGGCCAAGACCACGGGCAGCCTCAGCATCACGCGGGAAGATGTGGCGGGGACGTTCCTGGCGGCCACCGACCTTTTGGCCGGGGCCACCCTGACTGCGGGGCAGAATGCCGAGTTCACCATTGAAGGGCTGAACGGCGGCAACCCCCTCTACAGCACCAGCAACGACGTGACCGATGTCATCAGCGGGGTGACCTTGCACCTGCGGAAGGCAGATCCCCTCAATCCGGTGACCCTGACCATCGGGCAAGATACCCAGGCGGTCAAGGATGCCATTAAGGCTTGGGTCAACGCCTACAACGAGGCGATTAATCTCATCAACACCCGGCTGCAGGAGAAGACGATCAGCAATAAAAAGTGGGAGGATATGACCGATGCGGAGCGCAAGCAGGGGCTCCTGCGCGGCGACTGGGCCCTGGCGCAGCTGAAGAACGACCTGGTGCGCCGGGTGACTGACGTGGTGGAAGGACTGCCTTCCGGCTTCAATCAGCTGGCCTTGATCGGCATTAAGCTCTCTTCCGATACCGGGGCCAGCGCCGGCAACCTCACCATTGATGAAGCCGCCCTGGATGCCGCCCTGCGCGACAACCCGGAGAAGGTGGCCGACCTCTTCTTCCGAGACGCTGATTACGACAACATCGTGGACAGCGGCGAAGTGGGGGTGGCCGTGCGGGTGGATGCCCTCCTTAAGAGCCTGACCGATCCCTCTACCGTCTCTGTGGGTGGCACCAGCGTTAAGAACGGCCTGATCCCTCGCCAGCAGGATGTGCTGACCACGCAAATCGAAGACCTGGAGGAGCGCATTGAGCGCTTCGACGCCTGGTTGCAGCAACGCGAGGCTTATCTCGTGCGGCAGTTTACGGCCATGGAACAGTTCATCGGCTTGATGCAGCAGCAGAGCTCTTGGTTGGCGGCGCAGACGGCTAGCCTGATGGGCACGTTTACCTCTAAGTGATGAGTGAAAAGAGGAGATAAAGTTATGAGCATCGATGTTCAGGCTCGTTACCTGCAGGCTCAGGTACAGACAGCTACACCGGAGATGCTCATCACGATGCTGTACGATGGCGCGCTGCGCTTCCTCAGGCAAGCCCGGGCCCAGATCGCCGGCGGCAAAATGAGCGAAGCCAATGCCAGCTTGGTGCGGGCCGAGGAGATCATTGCCGAGCTGAACGGTTGCCTGGATATGGAGCGGGGAGGGGAGATCGCCGCCAACCTGCGGCTGCTTTACGACTATCTGCTGCGCCGCCTGGTCGAGGCTAACGTGAAGAAAGATCCGCAAATCGTGGAAGAAGTGGCGCGCTTCATTGGTGAGCTGCGCGAAGTGTGGGTGGAGGCAGTCCGGACGGTCCAGGGTTCTCTGCGGTCTTCTCAAAGCGTCTGAGGCGCCAAGAGCGAAGGGGCCTTTGACAAAAATCAGAATATACCAGCAAGGAGGCTGGCGGCGGCGCGTGTCCGCCGTTATAAGAGGAGTTGGGCCAGGTTGATGGACAGGATGTCCCCCATTCATGAAGAGATCTTGCGGGTGTTGAGGGAAAAGGAGGCCAGTTACGCCAGCCCCATCTGCTCAGAGGTTTTGGGCGAGAAGTTGAACCTTACCCCCTCCTACGTGCGCGAACAGGTGCGCCTCCTCCAGGAGCTGAGGCTGGTGGGGGTGCGCCGGGGGAGAGGGGGCGGTTACTTTTTGCTCAACGGGCAGGAGCCGCCTTCTCCCAGGCGCCGGCGCCGCATCGTCACCTACTGGCGGGCGCCCAGCACCAGGACGTGAAAGGTGGAGCGAGCAATGGAGAAAGAAAAGCAGGGGGAGGCGGGCTCGTTGAACAGCGCGGCGGAGCTGGCGCAGTGTTATGCAGAAGAGCTGGTGCGTTACCGCTGCCTGATGGATACTGCGCATAAGCTGCGCGCCCAGATCATGGCGGAAGATCTAGACGGAGTGGCCTCCACCCTGGCCAGCCAGGCCAGGCTGATGGAGGAGATTGACGCGCTGGAGGCGGAGGTGGCCCCGCTCAAACAGGAGGTGTGTCGGAGGTATGGGCTGAGCCAGTTTTCCGTCCCCGCCCTCAAGCGAATTCGCCGCGACCAGGAGGTAGCCCGCCTGGCGGCCGTGGCGGGGGAGCTCCTGGAGCTTTTGCGCCACTTGACGCGGCTGGAAGAAGACAACCGCGCCCTCCTGGAAGAGAAGATGACCCGCCTGGCGGCCGAGGCCGAGCAGCTCCAAAAGGGGGCCAAGGCTACAGAGGCCTACCTCAAGCCGCCTTTGCCCGCACCTGAACCCAGGTTCATCGACCGGAAGGAATAAAAACCTCGATGTATAACTATTAACTGTGTTGTCCCATTCTGGCTGGCGAGGGGGAAGAGTATGTCTAAAAATACGCTGGTAGCCTTGGTCGTAGTGGTGGTAGTAGCGTTGGGAATCGGTTATTGGCTGAACAACCGCTCGGCCCAGGAGACCGCGCAGCCCCGGGTGACGGGTGTGCTCAAGGTTGGCTCGGACGTAACTTATCCTCCCTTCGAGTTTGTGGACGAGAAGACCAACGAATTTAAGGGTTTTGACATCGATCTGATCAACGCCATAGGCGAGGTCATGGGGAAGAAGATCGAGATCGTCAACACCGCCTGGGATGGCATCATCCCCGGCCTCCTCAACGGCAACTACGACGCCCTCATCTCGGCCATGACTATCACCGAGGAGCGGGCCCAGGCGGTTGACTTCTCCGATCCGTACTTTGCCACCGGCCAGGTGATCGTCCTCCGGGCGGACAATACGTCCATCCGCACGCCCAAGGATCTGGAAGGTAAAGTGGTGGCGGTCCAGATCGGCACCACGGGCGACTTTGAGGCATCCAAAGTGAAGGGAGTCAAAAAGATCGCGCGCTTCAACACCACCCCCGAGGCCCTGCAGGAGGTGCTCAACGGCGCGGCTGACGCGGCGGTGGTGGACGAACTGGTGGCCCGCGAGTTTATCAAGAAAAACCCCGGAGCGGTGAAGCTGGCGGAAGTGGGCGTCTTTACGGTAGAGTACTACGGCATTGCGGTGCGTAAGGGGGACGACGAACTCCGCAAGGAGATCAACCGAGCCCTGGCGACCGTCAAGGCCAGCGGCAAGTACGACGAGATTTACAACAAGTGGTTCGGTACAGAGACTACAGCCGCCAAGTCTGAATGAGCCAGCGGCAAGCAAAAAGGTGCGTGGCTCCCGGCCACGCACCTTTTTGCTACTTGGCAAGGAGTGAGCCCGGAAGATGGTCTTACATTGGGAGTTAATTTGGCGCTCGCTGCCCCTTTTGCTGGCGGGAGCCTTGATGACCGTGCAACTGGCCACCATCGCCGTAGGGCTCGGCATCGTCATCGGGACGGTAGCCGGCATGGCCCGCCTCTCGCAGGTGAAGCCGGTGGCCATCCTCAGCCGGTGCTACATCGACTTCATCCGCGGCACCCCTCTTTTGGTGCAGATCTTTATGGTCTACATGGGTCTGCCCCAGCTCACGGGGGTGGTCATCCCGCCCTATTACGCCGCTATCATTGCCCTCAGCATCAACAGCGGGGCGTACGTGGCGGAGATCGTGCGGGCTGGCATCCAATCCATCGACCGCGGGCAGACGGAGGCCGCCCTCTCCCTGGGGCTTTCGCCGTCTCAGGTCATGCGCTACGTCATCCTGCCCCAGGCCTTTCGCCGCATCATCCCTCCGCTGGGGAACGAATTCATCGCCATGTTGAAGGACTCTTCCCTGGTTTCGGCCATCGCGCTGGAGGAGCTGGTGCGCAAGGGGCAGATCATCATTACCCGCACCTTCCGCCCCTTTGACATCTGGTTGGTGGTGGCCTTGCTCTACCTGGTCATGACCATCCTCATCTCGCGGCTGGTGGACTGGAGCGAGCGCAAGCTTAAAGTCAAGCCAGTCGAGGAGAGAGAGGAAGAGGCCGCCCGGGCCACCGCCTGGGAGGGCGGCGGTTTCGGGCCGTGGCTCCAGATGGCCTCTTTGCTGCGGGTGCGCCGGCCGGCGCGGGAGAGGGGGGAAGAGACCACGTGATCCGGGTGGTTGATCTGCACAAAAAGTTTGGCCGGCTCCACGTCTTGCGCGGCATCACCACCGAGGTGCGGCAGGGCGAGGTAGTGGTGATCATCGGGCCCAGTGGGTCGGGGAAGAGCACCTTCCTGCGCTGCCTGAACCTCCTGGAGAAACCCACGGCGGGCGAGGTGTACATCGAAGGGGTGCGGGTGACGGATCCGCACGTCAACCTGCGGGCGGTGCGGGAGGAGGTGGGGATGGTCTTCCAGCGCTTCAACCTCTTCCCACACATGACGGCCTTGGAGAACATCGCCCTGGCACCCCACAAGGTGCGCGGGCTGAGCCGGGAAGAGGCGGAGGCCCGGGCCTACGAACTCCTGGAGCGGGTGGGGCTGCGGGACAAGGCCAAAAGTTACCCTGACGAGCTGTCCGGGGGCCAGCAGCAGCGGGTGGCCATTGCCCGGGCCCTGGCCATGCAGCCCAAGGTTATGCTCTTCGACGAGCCCACCTCTGCTCTGGATCCGGAGATGATTAAAGAGGTCCTGGACGTGATGAAGGCCCTGGCTGCGGAGGGCATGACAATGGTGGTGGTCACCCACGAGATGGGCTTCGCCCGCGAGGTGGGAGACCGTGTGATCTTCATGGACGAGGGCGTGATTGTGGAGGAGGGCCCGCCTCAAGAGCTCTTTGCTCGCCCTCAGAGCGAGAGGACGCGGACGTTTCTCTCCAAGATTCTGTAGGGCTCGCCCAGGTGCGGGCATCCGGCCCGGCCGGGGCCGGGGAGCCGCCGTTGACCTCCGGCAGGAGTTCGGAGATCAGGACCCCGCTGATGATCAACAGCCCGCCCAGGGCCGCGGTGAAACGAGGGACCTCGCCCAGGAGGAGAAAGGCGAAGAGGGCGGCGAAGACCGGCTCCAGGGTGAAGATGATGGCGGTGCGGCTGGGCGTGGTGTGGCGCTGGGCCCAGACTTGGGCCAGGGTGGTGCCTACGGTGGCCAGCAGGGCCAAAAAGGCCAGGTGGAACCAGACCCAGGTCGGAAGCTGGGAAAGGTGCGGCCAACCCTTCTCCCAGAGGAAGGAAGAAGCGGTGGCGGCGGCGCTCACCATCGCAACCTGCACGGTCGTAAAAGCCACCGGCTCCAGGAGCGGGGCGTAGCGCCCCACCAGGATGATATGTCCGGCAAAGGCCAGAGCGCACAGGAGGACCAGGAGGTCGCCCAGCGAGGGGGAGAGGAACCCTGCCCAGGGGGCAGAGCCGGAGCCGGGCTGATGAGGCTGGTAGGTCAGGAGGGCTAGCCCGAGCAAGGAAAGGGCAACCCCCCAGATCGTTCCGGTACTGGGGCGCTTCCCGGTCAAGAGCCAGAGCAGAACGGGCACCAGCAACACCGAAAGGCCGGTGAGGAAGGCCGCCTTGGAGGCGGTGGTATAGCGCAGGCCTGCGGTCTGGAAGGCAAAGCCCAAAAAATAGACGAAGCCAGCGGCTACTCCTCCCTCCAGGGTGAGAAGCAGCCGTTTTGGGGGCGTGCGGAGGCAAAGGGCCAGGAGCAGGAAGGGGAAAGCCAGGGTGAAGCGCAGGGCCAAGAAGGTCAAGGGCGGCACGGCGGCTACTCCCTGTTTAGTCAGGGAGAAGGTCACGCCCCAAACCAGCGTCACCAGGACTAAAGTGAGATCGCTCCAAAAGCGAAGTGCAGGGCGCATAACCCCTATATTGGCTGGCGGAAGGGAAACTCCTGCTGAAGGTGCTTCTTGGCTTGCAATTTATTGCGGGCAGGAGTATAATGATATCGGTTTCTTGTTCAGG
>JASBVW010000041.1 GCA_029961005.1 Bacillota bacterium | reverse complement strand
CTCCCCGTGCTGATACGGGCTCATGGTCCCGGGATCCACATTGATGTAAGGGTCAAACTTGAGGATCGAGACGCTGAGCCCGCGGCTTTTGAGGAGCTTCCCGATGGAAGCCGCTGTAATCCCCTTGCCCAGCGAAGAGACGACGCCGCCGGTGACAAAGATGTACTTAGTCATGACAACCTCCCGGCTTCGTTCGGGGTTGAATCTTCCCTACTGGTACTGGAGGACCAGGATGCGCGGCTCCAGGCCCCGCCCCAAATCCTGGGGCTCCAGCTCCACGGTGGTGTGCGTGGAGCGCTCCACCCGGCCCCGTACCGCCCGCAAAAAGTCATCCACCGGCGCCAGCGGGAAAGAGAGGGCGTCCGTCCGGTAGTGCATGGGGATGACCAGGGCCGGCCGCAGGGCCTCCACCACCTTGGCCGCCCCCGCCCCGTCCAGGGTATAAGTACCGCCTACCGGCACCAGGAGAAGGTCCGCCTCCCCGAGCTCCGCCACCTGCTGGGCGGTCAGTTGATGCCCCAAGTCCCCCAGGTGGACCACCCGGAGGCCGTCCAGGTCGAAGACGAAGATGGTGTTGGGGCCCCGCTGGCGCCCCTGCTGGCTGTCATGGAAAGAGGCCACTCCCCTGATGGTGGCCCCTTTGCTCTTCTCCGGCCCCAGCGGCGCCAGGCTGTGCACCCCCGCCCCTTTGAGCACCAAGGGGCGCCCCCCCACCGCGGCCACGTGGTTATGGTCGAAGTGCTCGTGGCTGACCGTCACCACGTCCGCCGCTCCTCGCGGGAGGAGGTACCCCACCGACTCGTCGAAGGGGTCGGTGACGATGACCAGCCCCGCTGCGGTGGTCAACCGAAAACAGGCGTGACCGTGCCACTGAACCCGCACCGCCATCCCCCCATCTGGAAAGTTCACTTTCTATCTTCTTTTTCTCCGCCCCTACTCCTGCCGAAATTTACATCCGCTCCGGAGCCCTCACACCCAGGATCTGGAGGGCATTGCGGAGTACCACCCGCGTGGCGTCCGCCAGGAGCAGCCGCGCCTTCTCCAGAGGCGGCTCGCTGCCGAGGACCCGGCACTCGGTATAAAAGGAATGGAAGGCCGCCGCCACATCCAGCACGTAGCGGGTCAAGCGGTGCGGTTCGCGCCGCTGGGCGGCCAAGACCACCTCTTCCGGGAAATCGGCCAGGAGGCGGCACAGCTCCACTTCCGTAGGGTGGGTCAGCCGGTCGAGCCCTTCGTCCGCCGCCAGCCCTGCCCGGAGCAGCGTCTCCTCCTGGGCCGGCGGCCGCTCCAGGACCCTGGCCTCCGCCGCCTGGCGGAGGAGGCTCGAGATGCGGGCGTGGGCGTACTGGGCGTAGTAGACCGGGTTTTCGTCGGACTGGCGCTTGGCCAGCTCGAGGTCAAAGTCCAGGTGGCTGTCGGCGCTCCGCAAGAGGAAGAGGAAGCGAGCCGCGTCCCGCCCCACCTCCGCCACCACCTCCGCCAGGGTGACCAGCTGCCCGGCCCGCTTGGACATCACCACCGGCTTGCCCTCCCGCAGGAGGTTGACCATCTGGGTGATTACCACATCCAGGGCCGCCGGGTCATACCCCAGGGCCGCCATGGCCGCCTTCATGCGCGGGATATAGCCGTGGTGGTCCGCCCCCCAGACGTCGATCACCTGGTGAAAGCCCCGCTGCATCTTGTTGTGATGGTAGGCCACGTCGGCGGCAAAATAAGTGGGGATCCCGTTCTGGCGCACCAAGACCCGGTCCTTGTCGTCGCCGAAGCGGGTGGTGGCCAGCCACAAGGCTCCGTCCTGCTCGTAGGTCATCCCCCGCTCCCGCAGGAGTTCCAGAACCCGCTGGATGGCGCCTTCGGCGTGCAGGCGGGATTCCGGGAACCAGACGTCAAAGGCCACCCCAAAAGCCGCCAGGTCCCGCCGGATCTCCTCCAGCTTCACCGCCATGGCGTAGGCGGCCAACTTCTCCTGCCGCTCGGCCGGAGGGAGGCGCAGGTAGCGGTCGGCCTCCCGCTCCGCCAGCTCCCGCATCAGCTCCGCCAAATCCTGGCCGTGGTAGCCGTCTGCCGGCAGCTCCACCTTCTCCCCCAGGGCCTGGCGGAAGCGCACGTCCAGCGACTCGCCAAAGCGGGCAATCTGATTGCCGGCGTCGTTGATGTAAAACTCCCGGCTCACCTCGTACCCCGCCCACTCTAGAGCAGAAGCCAGGGCGCTGCCCACCGCCGCTCCGCGGCCGTGCCCGATGTGCAGGGGCCCCGTGGGGTTGGCGCTCACAAACTCCACCTGCACCCGCTGCCCCCGCCCCACCTCCGTCCGGCCGTAGCTGAGCCCGGAGCGCTCCACGTCGCGCACCACTTCCCGCAGCCAGGCCGGGTCGAGATAAAAGTTGATGAAACCGGGCCCGGCCACTTCGACCCGCTGCAGGTAGCACCCCTCTGCCGCCAGAAAGCGCAAGAGGGCCTCCGCCACCTGCCGCGGGTCGCGGCGGGCCGCCCGGCCGGCCAGGAAAGCGGCGTTGGTGGACCAGTCCCCGTGCGCCCGCTCCCGCGGAACCTCCAGGGCCACCGGGGGCAGCTCCTCCGGCGCCAGCCCCCCCAATTCTCCGGCCGCCGCGGCCCGCCGCAAAGCCTCGGCCACGGCGCGGGAAAGGCGCCCCTTCAGCTCCATGGCTACGCTCATCCCAACCCCTCCCACAAAAAGGCGCCCGCGGCGAGGCCGGCCCCCGCCGGGGCGCGCGCTCTCAGTCTACTGCTCAAAAGCGGGTGGTATAGCTGAGGCCTATCATGCCGTCGTGGAGATTGAGCAAGTAGGCCCCCAGGTGTAGTCCGGGGGAGACCTCCAGGCGCGCCCCCAGGTTGAGCTGGCGCCCGTCAAACTCGGCCAAAAGGGTGGTGGGAGGCAGCCCCCCGTACCACTGGCTCTGCTTGCCGGAAGGGCGCACCGAGACGGGATTTAAGACCTTGGAGACCCCCAAAAAGAGCCCCTGGTCGCCCGTCCCCAAACCCAGATGTCCCCGGACGCCGGCCAGCTCGGGCAGGGCCTTGCTGGCCACCAGGTAGAGGACGCGCGAGTTCTCGTTTAAGGCCTTGACCCCCAGGGCCAAAGCCGGGGCGTCTTTGCGCTCGGGCAGGAAGCGGTACTTGGCGTTGAGGAAGGTCGCGGTCCTCCCACCTTGGACGAAGACGCTGTCGGCGCCGATCTCCAGGTTTTCCACCAGGCCAAAATTAAAGGAGAGATAATTTTCGCTCCGCACCAGATGAAAACCCAGGCTGAAGTTGCCAGAGGGGAGGACGTCGGCGCTGGGCACGAAGATCAACCCCGTGCTCCCGTCGACGGAAGGCTCGGCCCCCGCCGGGGCGGCCGCCAACCCCAAGAAGACCCCCAGAGCGAGCACCAGCCAGCCAAGGGCGGCCTTCCTGAGGATCGCATTGCCCTTCTCGCTCCCTTTCATCTTCTCTCCTCCTTACGCGTCTTCTTGCGCACAAAGATATCTTTGCGCACAGCGCTGGTCTACCATTCTACAGCCGAGCCGGCCGCTCCTTCACCCTCCCTCTGCCGTTTCCTGGGACCGGCTTCCCCAGGCCAGGATGGCCTCTCGCACGATCTTGGCCGCCAGGACCCCGGTGCGACCCGAGGGGTCGTACAGCGGCGCCACCTCCACCAGGTCAAAGCCCACCACCAGAAGATCCCGCAGGGCGTAGACGGATGCCAGGATCTCCTGAGCGGTACAGCCGCCCGGCTCCGGCGTGCCGGTCCCCGGGGCAAAGGCGGGGTCCACCACGTCGATGTCTATGGTGATGTACACCGGCCGCCCCGCCAGGGTGGGAACGACCTTTTCCAGCGCCTCCCGAAACTCAAAGGGATAAAAGTGGGTATGGGTAGGAGCAAAGATGAACTCGGCCTCGCTCCCGGAGCGGATGCCAAACTGGTACAGTTCGAGGCGGCCCAGCTCCAGGACCCGGCGCATCACCGTGGCGTGAGAAAGGGTAACCCCCATGTACTCCTGGCGCAGGTCGGCGTGGGCGTCGAAGTGCAACACCGCCAGATCGGGATGATACTGCCTCACCGCCTCCACCGCCGGATAAGTGACAAGGTGTTCCCCGCCCAAGAGGAGCGGGACCTTGCCGTCCATGATGATGCGCTGCACCGATTCGCGGATCAAGGCGAGGCTGGCCGCGGTATCGCCGAAAGGCAGCTCCAAATCCCCCGCATCGTAAAACGGGACTGAGGAAAGATCGCAATCCAGCGCCGGGCTGTACTCCTCCAGTACCTCCGAAGAAGCGCGAATGTGAGCGGGGCCGAGGCGGGCCCCCGGCCGCCAACTGATGGTCCAATCCAGCGGCGCTCCCAGAATGACCAGCTGCGCCTCTTCGTACTCCTCCTTGCTTCCCAGGAAGACAGCCCCGCGGCGCAGGACTCCGCCCAGGCCATTCACCTCGCTCCACCCCCGTTGCTCCGGGAAGGGGCTGCGCCTGCCTTCCCCGCCTGGATCAGCTCTTCCACAAAAGGCGGCAGCACAAAGGAGGCGCGGTGGATGCCGGCGCTGTAATACCGGGTGGGGAAGGTCAGCCGCCGGTCCAGCTCCTCCGAGACCACCGCCAGGGGATCGTGGCGCTTGGAGCCCAGGGTGAAGGTCCAAAAGACCCCGGGGTAGGTGGGCACGGTAGCCCAGTACAGGCGCGCCACCGGGAAGATCTGGGAAACCGAAGCAAAGACCCGTTGGATCAGGTCCCGGTTGAAGAAAGGCGACTCAGTCTGGGCCACAAAGAGGCCGTCTTCGGTGAGGGCCCGGTAGACGGAGGCGTAAAATTCGGCGCTGAAGAGGCCCACCGCCGGCCCTACCGGATCGGTAGAATCCACCAGGATGCAGTCGTACTCCGCCCTTCTTTGAGCCAGATGGGCGATCCCGTCTTCGATCCGCACCTCCACCCGAGGATCGGCCAGGCCGGAGCTGATCTCCGGCAGGTAGGTGCGGGCGGCCTCCACCACCCGCCCGTCAATCTCCACCAAGACCGCCCTCTGCACGGAAGGGTGCTTGAGCACCTCTCGGATGGCCCCGCCATCTCCTCCCCCGATGACCGCCACGGCGCGGGGGCGGGGATGGGTGCAGAGAGGGACGTGGGCGATCATTTCGTGGTAGACGAACTCATCTTCTACCGTAGTCTGGATGTACCCGTCCAAAACCAGCATGCGGCCCCACTGGGCTGTCTCCAACACCGCCAAGTCTTGATAAGGCGTCTTTTCCCGGTGCAGGGTGCGCTCCACCCGGAGGCTAAAATCCTGATGGGGGGTCTGCCGCTCAGTAAACCAGAGCTCCATGCCTCTGCCTCCTCCTCAATACCACAAAGCCACGGCCGCAAAGGCGCAGCCGATCTTTTCCACCACCAATTCGGTCCCCCGGGTCATAAGGCGGGCCATCTTCATGCCGCGCTGGCGAAAGGCCTCCTCCGCCATCCGGGCCACTCGCTCCTCCGCCTCCTGGCGGCTGCACTCTCCGGCAAACTCCATAATGACGCCAAAGCTATCCTCGGAAAGGCCCACCGCTACCGCGGCAGCAATGCGCGTGCCCGGCACGTCGCAGGTGATAGAACCGTAGGCAGTGGGCGTCAGGGAGCCGGGGGCGATGGACAGCTTCTCTTCGTAACGGCAGCCCGGCGGCAGAATACTGGTCACCTTGAGCAGGTTCAAATTGGCGATGCCGGCCTCGCGCAAAGCGTTGTCAAAGGCGTTGAGCCTGGTGACTCCCTCGGCGCTGCCGGCGCAGAGGGTGAATTTGGTGGGCACTGGCAGCACTGTTGCGTTCTCCTTTCTAAAAGCATAGGCGTCGCTGAGTGGGTGCCCGCGGGGGAGGGGAAGACACCCTGGAACGCCAGGCCCTAGTATACCAAAAACCCCCGCAAAAATAAATGGTCTCCACTTAAGTGCCACAGGAATTTACACGGCTTACTTTAATTCCTTTAAACGGGAATTTCTTTGTCTCCAAGTGCGCCTGGAAGCTGATCCTTGAAAAAGACGGAGGGGGAACTAAAGATGGAGGGGGTCAGGAAGTTTCTTCAGGATCCTTTTCTGAAGGCGGCTTTGGGCTTTTTGGCCGTCACCGGCGGCGGTACAGCCATCTGGTCAGGCTTTCTCTTCTGGTATTTCCGCGCCTCGGCCCGGCAGATCTTGACCTTAAGCCTCTGGGTGGCCGTCATCGGCCTGGCAGCAGGCGCAGTGCTCATTTGGGCCATCGGCGGTCTCTTCAGGCGCGCGGTGCAGGACTTCCTAGACCCCATGACCCTGGTGGCCCAGGGGGACCTGACCCGCGGGGCGGCCTTTACCGGCGGCGGGCTCTTCGGCCGACTGGCCAGCGCCTTCGACGAGATGCTCGGCTCCGTGCGCCAACTGGTGGGCGACGCCGCCGAGGCTGCCCGCCACACGCAGCAGGCCGCCTCTCACCTGGCTACCTCGCTCCAGCAAGCCCGGCAAGCCATCGACCAGATCGCCGCTGCGGTCCAGGAGATCACGGCCGGCAATCAAAATCAGGCAGAGGAGATCGGCCGAACCGCGCAGACCCTGCAGAAAGTGCTGGAGTCCCTCCAGGCCGCCGCAGAGCAGGCAGAGAGGGCGGCCTCCTTCGCGCAAGAAGCCAGCCGGACGGCCGCCACCGGCGGGGCTTCCATCGGCGAAGCCATCTCCCGCATTGACGCCATCCGCTCGTCCCTGGAGCAGGTCTTCCGCTCCGTGCAAAAGCTCCACCAGAGCGCCGGCCAAATCGAAGCCCTGGTGCGCACCATCGACGACATCGCCGCCCAGACCAACCTGCTCTCCTTAAACGCCGCCATTGAGGCGGCGCGGGCCGGCGAGCACGGGCGCGGATTTGCGGTGGTAGCCGAAGAGGTGCGCAAGCTGGCAGACCAATCCGCCGAAGCCGCCCGGCGCATTGTAGAGGTGCTGGCTGAGGTGCAGGCCGGACTGGAAGCCTCTCAAGCGGCCATGGCCGGGGGGCAGAAGGAGATGGCCGCTGCAGTGGACGTGGCCGGGCGGGCGCGGGAGGCCCTAAATCAGATCGTCCGCTCAGTAGAGGAGACGGCCGGGCAGGCGGCCCAGATCGCCCGGGCGACTCGCCGGGAGGTGGAGGCGCTCCGTTCCGTGGCCGAGAGCATAGAGACCCTGGCCCGCATCGCTCAGGAGACCTTGGCCAGCTCCCAGGAGGTTTCGGCCTCCACAGAGGAGCAAACCGCCGCGCTCCAAGAGATCAGCCAGTCCGGCGAGGCGCTGGCCGGTTTGGCTGCGCGGCTCCAACAGCAGATCGCCCGCTTCCGCATCTGAGACCGGGCCTACTTTAACTGCTGCAGGGCTTCAGCGGCGCTCTCCAGCAGGATGGAGGCGTAGAGCGGGTTGTGGAAGCCCAGGCTCCGGTCTCCCAGCACAAACTCGTAGTTATAGCGCGCCCGCTGATACTGGGGCTGGGCCTTAAAATTCTCCTTCTCCGCCAGCAGCCGCTCCACCCGGGCAAGGAGTTTTTGGGTCGTGGCCTGCTTCTGCTCGATGTCCCGCGCCAGAAAGGCAGCGGTGAAGGAGCGGTGGCAGTAGGTGCAGCCGTCCGGCTGCCCTTCCCTCCCCGGCTGGAAGGCTCCTACATTATGCCCGCGGGTAGGCCTGCCCTTCGCCTCCCCCGCCGGCAGCTTCACCGGCAGGTGGCAGTGGGCGCAGGTCACCCCCAGCTGGGCCATGGGGCTGGGGAACCGGCCGCCGTTCAGCGCCCCCCCTCCCCCGTACATCTGTTGCTGGTTGTGGTGGGGGCGCCGGTCCAGGTCCACCCGCTCCAGGGCATGGCAGGTCGCACACAGGCGGTCCGGAGCCAGGCGCAGGATCTGGCTGCGGTCTGCGGGGTCCGTCCGCTCCTCGTGGGCCGTGTGGCAGACCAGGCAGTTGACGCCGTGCTGCGCCTGCTCCAGGGCGGGTCGGCGCGCGTCTTTTTTCAGTTCTGCCAAAAAGGCCTCCGCCCCGTGGCAGGGCAGGCACTGCTCGCCGGCCCCGGCCCGCCCCTGGATCGCCTGGAGCGAGCGGGCGTGGGCCGAGGCCGTCCATTCCTCCGCCTCCACCGGATGGCACAGCCGGCAGGCGCTGTCGTCGGCTTCCACCACCCCGGCGGCCGCTGCCCCTGCGGCAGTCATCTGCGGGATAAAGCTTAGCGCCCACCCGCCCGTGCCAGCTACGACCAGGGCGAGGAGGAGGTTTAATACTCTCTGCGGCATTGGCATCCTTACTTTCCCCCTTCCTGCTCAGAAGGTGCGCACTGCGCCCAGGCCCAGGCTGATGAGGCCGGGCGCCGTCCAGCCAGCGTTCAGGTCCAGGTCTACGGCGCGGAAAGCCCAGCGGCCGCGGACCCGGGCCGAGGTGGTCTCCGCCCGGTTGAGGGTGGAGCGCTGGTGCTCCCCCAGCACCTCCAGGCTCCAGCCGCGGCGGGTGCAGCGCAGGCGGGCGCTGTACTTTTGGGCCGGATACGCCCCCTCCTGGCCTGCCGCGGTACCCCCCTCGTTGTAGAGCAGATAGCTGAAGGATAGCTCCAGGTCGTAGCGGGGCCGGTAACCCACGTTGACCCCGGCCGTGGGCCGCACCTCGTCCTGCGGGCGGGCCAGGGGGGAGCGGCCGGTGTAATTGGCGCTCACCGTCACCCCTTCCCCCGGAAAATAATTCCAAAGCGCGGTGACGGAAGGGTTCATTCGGGCCCCTTCCCGATCGACAGTAGCCCCCGTGCTTATGCTGGCCATAGCCTTGGCCCAGGAATGGCTCCAGGTCAGCCCCGCCCCCGCCTGGGGTTCGTCCGCCAGCACCTCACCCCCCAGCGTCTCCACCCGCCGCCAGGAGGCGCCGGGGGAGAGCTGGAAGTCCCCGGCTTTCCAGCCGGCGCTGGCCCCGGCGGAGTAGGAGCGCACCTGCCGTGC
>JASBVW010000040.1 GCA_029961005.1 Bacillota bacterium | reverse complement strand
TTGTTAAACAAGGCCAACAGCAAAATCACCACCCGCAGAAAGCCCGACACGCGGTACTGGCGCAAAAAGAACCATAGAATGGAGAGCCCCTGCACGTAATAGATTACTGCCAGGAGCAGAAGGAGATTGCTCCCTGCCGCCTTCGCCACCGGAGAGGGCAGGAGGTGCATCCCCACCGCCGCAGCCAGAAGCAAAACCCCCGGCCAGCGCCAGAGCGCCGGCAGGCGCCACTCGGCAAAGGGCGGAAAGCCCGGGGTAGGCTGTCCCAGCTTGTACAGCACCTTCTGCGCCAGCCAGTGGTTGACGTAGACTGTAAGGGCAGCGGAGAGAAGCAAGGACGAGGGCAGCAGAGTCCGGAAAGCGTGGAGCAAGGCCTCCTGCCACTGCTTGAGCTGCTCTGGTTTCACAAGGCCCAACCGCAGGTAGAAGTCCCCCGACAGCCGCAGCGACTCTTCCAGCAGTTTCGACAGCTCGGCCAGTTCGTTAATCCCGAAGAGCCAGAAGACCAAGCCCAACGTGAGGAGAGTGACCACCAAGGAAGCGGCCGTGCCCACGGCCACCACCTGGCCAGGCGTCAGCTGCCCCCGCATGGCCTCTCCGATGGCCAAACCGACGGCCGCCAGGGCCAGGACCATGACCGTGCCTTGCAGCACGTGGGAGAGCACTCCGGTGAGCAAGGCGGCCACTACGGACACCAGAATCCCCGCCTCCAGCCCGTGGCGATAGACGAGGACGATGATGGGGACCGGAATCACCAAACTCAAATAGCCGATCGGGAGATAGAGGCCCACCGTGGCCAGGATCACCGTGATGGCCGCCAGCAACGCCCCTTCCACCAGCAAGAGGGTATCCGGTCTTCCCGCTCTCCTCACCGCGCCCCGACCGCTCCTTCTTTCTCCTTCAAGTAGGCCTTCAAGGCCGAAAAGTCGCCGTACCACTGCTCAATCTCATGGGAACGGCGAATATTGGCCTCTACCTTATTTTGTATTTTATGGTCGAGCCGACTGAAGCTGACCCCCAGCCTTTGGCCTAAGAGGTAGCAGCACATGACGAGATTGGCCAGAGCTTCCAGGATGGAATCGTCATTCCCTTTCAGCATCCCTTTGAAGAGCACCGAAAGGCCATTCAAGAGCTCAGCCTTTAACCATTCGATCGTGCGCAGATTGCGGGCCACGTCAAACTCCAAGCCGGGTAAACCCATCAGAACCCCCTCCCCCTGTCTACCTTCGGTTTACAGGTATACTTCTGTGACCCGCACCTTTCTCCTCCTGGCAAAACAGAGGCGAGCTGCCTCTTCAAGGCACCCCGCCTTTCAGCTGGCTCTCAGAAATACTGGCGCCCTCACTCCACCGTGTAAGGGAGAAGGGCCACCTGCCGGGCTCTCTTGATGGCCACGGTGAGCTGGCGCTGATGCTTGGCACAG
The DNA here is from genome assembly GCA_029961005.1 of Bacillota bacterium. Classification (GTDB taxonomy): domain Bacteria; phylum Bacillota; class UBA5301; order JASBVW01; family JASBVW01; genus JASBVW01. Next base: position 7,670 of record JASBVW010000040.1, on the reverse strand, counting down.
TTGCCCGAGATGCGCCGCGGCAGGATCTTGCCGCGCTCAGTGATAAACCGGCGCAGCCGCGCCACCTCCTTGTAGTCCACCACCTTCACTTTATCCGTACAAAAGGCGCACACCTTCTTTTTACCTTTCCGACCGCGCTCCTTAGGCACAGCTGAACCTCCTTCATGCGATTGACCGGGCGAATCAGAACGGGATGTCGTCCTCGCCCTCGGCCTGGGGCCCTAGATCGTCGATCACGCCTTCCCCCGCGCCTCCGACTGCCGCCCTGGGTGCACCCTCGCGGGGCCAGTCCAAAAACTGCACGTTATCGGCCACCACCTCGGCGGCCTTGCGCCGCGTCCCGTCCTGCGCGTCATACGATCGGATCTGCAGTCGACCCTCCACCGCCACCAATCGCCCTTTACCCAGGTGGTTGGCGCACAGCTCGCCCAGCTTGCGCCAGGCCACAATGTCGATGAAATCGGTCTCCCTCTCCCCTTGCTGGTTCTTAAAGGGCCGATCCACCGCCAGGGTAAAACTGGCCACTGCCACTCCCGCCGGCGTATAGCGCAGGGCAGGATCCCCCACCAGACGCCCCACAAGCACCACCCTGTTGAGCATAGGCGCCCCCTTCCTTACTCCTCCAGGCGCACCAGAAGGTAGCGAATGACTTCATCCGTGATCTTGAGGACCCGCTCCAGCTCTTGCGCCACCGCGCTCTCGCTGCGGAAGTCCATCACCACGTAGAAGCCTTCGGTACACTTCTCGATCTCGTAGGCCAGCTTGCGGCGCCCCCACTTCTCGCTCTTTAGTACCTCGCCGCCACCGTCGGTGACGACCTTCTGGAAGCGCTCCACCAGCGAGTCCACCGCCTCGTCCTCCACTTTGGGGTGCAGGACGAACATGGCCTCGTACGAGCGAACCATCGGCTTCACCTCCCTTCGGACTTACGGCCCCACCTCTGCGGGTGGAGCAGGGATGCCGAACCACATTATATCATTAGCCGGTTCAGTTGGCAACCGCAAGGGGGTCCCTGCTCTCCTGAAGCGCCCAGACCTTGGCCAGGTCCAGCAGGATGATCAGGCGCTCGCCCACCTTGGCTACGCCCAAAAGATATTCGGCGTCTACGCTGGACCGCACCTCGCGCAGCGGCTCTATCTGGTCCGCCGAGACGCGCAGCACCTCCTGGACTGCATCCACCACCATGCCCGCCACGGTGCCGTTCATCTCTACTACTATAATGCGGGTGGTGGCCGTCTGCGGGGCGTCGGGCAGGCGGAAACGCTTGCGCAGGTTCATGACCGGGATCACCTTCCCCCGCAGGTTGGTCACGCCCTCCACGAAGTCAGGCATATTGGGCAGCTTGGTCACGTTCTGCATGCGAATGATCTCCTGAACGGCGGCGATCTCGATCCCAAAAAGCTCTCCCGCCAGGCCAAAGACTACCAGTTGCCGCTCCTCTCCCCTGTTGGCCAGTTCTTGCTCCATGAAGGCACCCTCCTTCCGCGCACCTGAAGTACAAGATTTTTTTCCCCTTCCATTTTCATCGTCTTCCCCCCCGTTTCCTATAACCAGAAAAAACAATAAAAAACGCAGCTGCACGCGCAACTGCCGTCCCCAAAAAGAAAGAGAAGTCCGGTTCCGCCCAGCCTCAGAGGGCTCCCCCTTCCCCCGCCTTCTCCGCCGCAGCGGCCCCCCGGGCCGCTCCCCCTTTCTCCGCCGCCCCCAAGAGCGGGTGGACTGAAGAGACAACCTTGCGCACGCTGCGCTCAAAGCGGGGGCGCGGGAGCATGATGACGCGCCCACACCCCAGGCAGCGCAGGCGGAAGTCGATCCCCACCCGCAGGACCTCCCAGCGGTCGCTGCCGCAGGGATGAACCTTGCGCATCTGAACCACGTCGCCGACAAAGAACTTCCTGATCTCCATCCCCTCATCACATCCGCTCTTTTAGCCGCCGTACACCCATTATAACCCGTTCCGCCCCGGCCGACAATGGTTCCTCGGTCCTAAATCCCACCCCAAAAGTCCCGCTTCCCGTGGGACTTTATTCCGCCTCCGCCAGAACGGCCAGAGCCAGGTTGGGGTCCCCCATCGGAAAGATGTGCGCTCCGTGCACCCCCAGGCGGCGCAGGCCGGAGAGGAGCTCCCGGGCCAGGGCCACCCCCTCCCGGGGCGAATCGCGGCGTTGCAGCCGGTCCAGCACCCACGGGGGAATAGAGATCCCCGGGACGTGGGTCGAGAGGTAAGCGGCGTTGCGGTAACTCTTGAGAGGTAAAATCCCGTACAGGATGGGCAAGCCGAGCACGGCCGCCTCCTGGTGAAACCTGGCCACCCGCTCCAGGTCGAAGACCGGTTGAGTCTGCACAAACTGCGCCCCCGCTTCCACCTTGGCCCGCAACCGGTCCAGCTCTGCAGAAAGGTCGGGCTGCGAGGGGTTGGCCACCGTGCCAATGAAGAAATGGGTAGGGCTGGCCAGCTTCTGCCCCGCCCAACTTTCGCCCCGATTGAGGCGCACAGCCAAGCGAATCAGGCCGGTGGAGTCCAGGTCGAAGACGCCCCGCGCCGAGGGGTGGTCGCCCTTCTCCGGCCGGTCGCCGGTCAAAGCCAAGAGGTTGCTCACCCCCAAGGCCGCCGCGCCTAAGAGCTCTGCCTGGAGCCCCAAAAGGTTGCGGTCCCGGCAGGTCAGGTGGAAGATCGCCTCTACGCCCAGTTCCTCCTGGATTAAGTGGGCCACCGCGATGGGGCTCATGCGGAGATTGGCCATGGGGCAGTCGGCCACGTTCACCGCATCCACGTACCCCACCAGCCGGCGCACCTTCTCCAGGGTCTCTGCCGGCGACGCCCCCCGGGGGGGCTCCATCTCCACGGTAACAGTGAACTCCCTCCTGGCCAAGCGCTCCCGCAGCGCGGAGTGCCCCTGCGGCACCTCTGTCTTACGCTCCAACGCCTTTCCCTCCTCGGCCAATTTCCGGTCTACTCCTGCTCCCTTCTCCCCCGCTCCGCTTGCACCAGGCGCAAGGCCTGCTGCACCGCCGCCACGGCGTCCTTCCCGTAAGCGTCGGCCCCGATCTCCCGGGCAAATTGAGGCGTGACCACGGCCCCTCCCACCATGACCCGCACCGCCAGCCCGCGGCGCCGGATCTCCTCCACCACCCGGCGCATCTCCGCCATGGTGGTGGTCATGAGGGCGCTTAAACCCACGATATCGGCCCGTTCAGACGCAGCGGCCGCCAGGATCCGCTCGAGGGGCACGTCCTTGCCCAGATCCACCACCTGAAAGCCGTGGTTGGAGAGCATGACCCCTACGATGTTCTTGCCGATGTCGTGGATGTCCCCCTTCACCGTAGCCAAGACGACGGTCCCCCGCACGGGGCCCCCTTCCCCTTGCAGCTCCCGGCGCAGGCGGGCAAAGGCCAACTGCGCGCTCTCCGCCGCCAGCATGAGCTGAGGAAGGAAATAGACCCCCCGTTCGTAGCGCCGCCCCACCTCATCCAGAGCCGGTACCACGGCCCCCTCGATGATGGCCAGGGGCGCCCTCCCCCCCGCCAGGGCCGCCTCCACCGCCCCCTCCACGGCCGAGCGGTCGCCCTCCAGGATGGCGCGCCAGAGCGGACGGAGGTCCTCGGCCACCTGCGCACCTTCATCGCCCCGCGCGGCCCCGGTCCGCGCCCCCGCGCCCCCTGCGCCGGGCGCCGCCTCCCCGGGGAGAAACGGCGCACCCTCGGCCGCCTGGGCCGCCAGGTAGCGGCGGGCGTGCTGATCGCGCCCCGCCAGAACAGCTCCGGCCTGCAGGACCGCCATTACGCCCGGGTCGTAGGGGTTGAGGAGGGCGGCGTCCAACCCCGCCCCCAGCGCCATGGCCAAAAAAGTGGCATTGAGCAGAGGCCGGTTGGGGAGGCCGTGCGAGACGTTGCTGATCCCCAGGAGGGTGGCCAGCCCCAGGCGCTCCTTGACCAAGCGCACGGCCCGGATGGTCTCGGCCGCTTCCCGTTGCTGGGCACCGGCCGCCAGGACCAGGCAGTCGATCACCAGGTCCTCGGGCCGCAGCCCTGCGGCCAGGGCGGCCTCTAAGATGCGCTCCGCCACCTGGAGGCGTTCCTCGGCCCGCGGCGGGATGCCCCGCTCGTCCAGGGTCAGGCCCAGCACCGCAGCCCCGTAGCGCCGCGCCAGCGGCAGCACCTCCTCCAGCCGGCGCACCTCCCCGGTCACGGAGTTGATCAGGGCTCGGCCGGGAAAGCTCCGCAAGCCCGCCTCCAGCGCCCGGGGGTCGGCGGTGTCCAGAGAGAGAGGCAGGTCCGCCACCGCCTGGATTGCCTCCACCATCTCCGCCAAGGTAGCCGCCTCATAGATACCCGGCAGGCCGGCGTTCACGTCCAGCACCTGCGCCCCCGCCTCCGCCTGGCGGCGGGCCTCCTCGCGCACCAGGCTCATCCGGCCGCTGCGCAGCTCCTCCGCCAACCGGCGGCGCGCCGTGGGGTTGAGCCGCTCCCCCACCGCCACCGGCAACTGGCCGCTCCCCACCAGGACCAGCTGGCCCCGCGAGGCCAGGCGCACCGGAGGGACTACAGGTCCGGAGAACCGCGGGGCCTCAGGTCCGCCCCCCGCCCCGGCCTCTTCGCCAGCGGCCCCTGCTCCTGCCCGCCGGGCCACCGGTTGACCTTCCAGGCGCCGCCCCAGGGCGGAGATGTGCCGGGGGGTGGTGCCGCAACAGCCGCCCACCAGAGCAGCACCGGCCTCCACCAGCCGCAGCCCACACTCCGCCATCTCCTCCGGCGCCAGGGGATAGACCGCCCTCCCCCCCTCCATTCGGGGCAGCCCGGCGTTGGGCTGGGCGCTGACCGGCAGGGCCGCAGCCCGGGCCATCGCCTGAACTATCCGCACCATGGCCTCCGGCCCGGTGGAGCAATTAGCTCCTACGGCGGCGGCCCCCAGAGCCTCCAGAACGGCGACCGCCGCTTCAGGGGCCACGCCGGTCACCGTCCGCCCGGATTCGTCAAAGGTGAGCTGCACCAGCACCGGGAGGTCCGCCGCCTCCCGCGCTGCCAGCAGAGCGGCCCGGACCTCGCCCAGGTCGGAGAAGGTTTCGAGCAGCAAAAGATCGGCCCCGCCCTCAGCCAAGGCGCGGGCTTGTTCGGCAAAGACCTCATAGGCCTCGTCAAAGGAGAGGGGGCCGAAGGGGCGCAGGAACTGGCCGGTCGGGCCCATTGACCCCGCCACCAGCACCTCTTCCCCTGCCACTTCCCTGGCCAGCGCTACTCCCCGGAAGTTGAGCTCTGCCACCCGCTCCGCCAGCCCGTACTCCCGGAGCCGGAAGCGGTTGGCGCCAAAGGTATTGGTCTCCAGAATCTGCGCCCCCGCCTCGCGGTAGGCCTGGTGCACCTCCCGCACCAGGTGGGGGGCCTCCAAGTTCCAGAGCTCCGGGCAGGCCCCCGGGGGAAGGCCCCGGCGCTGCAGCTCGGTCCCCATCGCCCCGTCAAAGAGCAAGACCTGGCGGCCCAGGCGCGGGTACCAGAGCCTGGCCAGGCGGCGCTGCACTTCCGGCTGGGCTGGGCGCACAGAAGTTCTCCCCCCTTCTTCTTTCCCCGGCTTTCTCACGCTGCCTATGACCTTGTGAATTCTCTACCGCCGGCTGGGATCCTCTTCGGAGGCGGGGCAACCCGGGCAATCTTTGCAATTCGTAGAAATGGTAGAAAATTTTTTCTCCTCCAGCAGGAATTTGCGCGGGCGGGAGATAATTAATCAACTGCTAAAAAATGAAACGTGCGTTCACGTAATGAAACAAAGAAAGGGGGAGAGAGCAGCCCTCCGGGGGGATAAACGAGCAGGCCAGTCCAGTCAGGGAGGCAAGGAAGTCTCAGGGATTACTCGTCGCCGAGCCCTTAGAAAGGAGGAGTTGAGATGAAGAAGCGAGTCTGGTGGTTACTTCTGCTCCTGGCCGCGCTGCTCCTAGCCACCGCCGGCTCGTCCCTAGCCGCAGAGAAGAAGATCCGCATCGGCGTGGCAGCCATCGGCCTGGAGCACACCTGGGACATCAAGGCCTTCAACGGGGCCATGGACCGGATCAAGGAGCTGGGCGGAGAAGCCATCGGACTGGATGGGGAGCGGAAGACCCAAAAGCACATCGACAACCTGGAGACTCTCCTGCAGATGAAGCCGGACGCCATCATCATCGTCTTGGGCTACAAGGACATCATGGACCCCGTCCTAGAGAAGATCACCCGGGCGGGGATCCCCATCGTGACCGCCGACTTCCCCACCCAGTACAGCCTGTGCAACGTCTCCTCCAGCAATGAAGTCATGGGGCGCATGATCGCGGAAAAGATGGCCCAGGACCTGGGCTACAAGGGGAATATCGTCTCCTTCTACCGGCCCGGTTCCCCCATCGCCGAGACCAGGCGCCGCATGCTCCAGGAGGTACTGGACAAGTATCCCGGCCTCAAGATCGTGGCTGAGCAGCCGTACGTGATCCCGGGCACCGTTCCCCACGCCATGTCGGTCATGGAGAACCTCCTCATCGCCAACCCCAAGAAGGGGCAGATTGACGCCGTCTGGTCCCTCTTTGACCAGCCGGTGATCGGCGCCGCCATGGCAATAGAGGCGGCCGGCCGGGCGGGAGAGATCAAGCTGTACGGCATCGACGGCGACCCCAAAGCGCTGGAGCTGATCAAGAAGGGGACCTACACCGCCACCGTCCTCCAGCAGCCGTACAAGATCGGGCAACTGGCCGCGGAGCAGGCCATGAAACTGGCTCGGGGAGAGAAGGTACCCAAGCAGATCTACGTGGACGTGCAACTGGTGACCAAGGAGAACGTCGACCAGTTCCTGTCCCAAAAGTAACCGGCCTTTGCGGGGGCGGGGCCACCCTCAGCCCCGCCCCCCGGCCAAGGAGGTCCGGCCATGGAGACCGTTCTGGAAATGAGAGGCATCTGCAAGGCCTTCCCCGGGGTACAGGCCCTCGACCAGGTGGACTTTGCAGTGGCGCCGGGCGAGGTGCACGCCCTTTTGGGGGAGAACGGGGCTGGCAAGTCCACCCTGATCAAGATCCTGGCAGGGCTTTACACCCCGGACTCCGGCGAAATCTTCTTCCGCGGGGAGAGGCTCACCCGGCTAAAACCAGACCAGATCCAGGCCCGGGGCATCGGCTTCATCCACCAGGAGCGGACTTATATTCCTTATTTTACGGTGGGCGAAACCCTCTTTTTGGGAAGGGAGCCGCGCCGGAGGACGGGCTTGATCCACTGGAGGCGCCTGTACCGGGAAGCAGAGGAAGTGTTGTCCTCCACGGTGGGGCTGGCCATCGACCCCCGCACCCGGATGGCCCAGCTGACCGTCTCCGAGCGCCAACTGGTGGACATCGCGCGGGTTTTGCTCACCCGGCCCTCCCTGGTGGTCTTCGACGAACCCACCGGGCCTCTCTCGGAGGGCGAAATCCAGCGCCTCTTCAGCGTGATCAGGCACCTGCGGCAGCAGGGAGTGACCGTCATCTACATCTCCCACCGGCTGGACGAGATCTTTCAGCTCTGCGATCGGGCCACGATCTTGAAAGACGGGCGCAAGGTGGCCACCGTTTCCGTGGCCGAGACCAGCCCCGAGGCCGTCGTCCGGCTGATGGTGGGCCGGGAGTTGAAGGAGCAGTTCCCCAAGCTCTCCCTCACCCCGGGGGAGCCCGTCCTGGAGGTTACGGGCCTGT
>JASBVW010000039.1 GCA_029961005.1 Bacillota bacterium | reverse complement strand
GGCAGAGAACGCCCAGGTAACGGGTCAGGGCCACGGGAAAGACCGCCAGCGAAATCCACTCCGCCAGCCAAAGCGCCCAGCCGGCGGCAAAACCCACCGCAGGGCGGAAAGCTTCCCGGGCGTAGGCGTAACTTCCCCCCACCCGGGGCGCGAGCATGGCGCACCTGGCCAGGGCCAGCGCCACTCCCCAGGCCACCAGGGCCCCGGCCGCCCAGGCCGCCAGGGCGGCCGGCCCCAGGTAGCGGGCACCCAGGGCCGACCCGACGTAAATATCCGCCCCCACCACCGCCCCGACCACCAGGGCCGTGACGTCCCAGAGGCCCAACTGCCCTCGTCCGTTTGCACCGCCGGCCCCGTAGCCCACTGCACTTTTCCCCCTTCCCGACCCCGGCCTTTTACCATATGCCAACCGGCGGGGTTCGGGTCACCGGGGATTTTTGGGCCGGTGGCACAAGGCCAAAACGGTGCCCCCAGCATAAGATTGTGACAGGATTGAGATCGCCCTGAGTCTGAGCACTTCTGAAAGGGGAATGGTAGATGATCGCCTATGTCACCAATAACCTGGACGATACCGTCTCAGTGGTTAATCTTTTCCGCAACGCGGTGACGGACACCATCCCGGTAGGCGACGGGCCGGCGGGGGTGGCCGTTACGCCCTGCGGTCGCTTCGTCTACGTGGCCAACTCCCTGGACAACACGGTTTCAGTCATCAGGACCCTGACCAACACCGTAGTGGCCACCATCAACCTGGGGGGCTTGGGGGTGACTACCCCCTACGACGTGCGGGTCTCACCCGACGGGCAGTATGTCTACGTCTTGGGCTCCGGCAGCAACAACGTGGCGGTGATCAGCACGGAAACCAACAGCGCAGTGGTGGTCTTCCCCGTCTCCGGCCAGCCCAACGGGATCGGGATCAGCCCGGATGGCACCCACGGCTACATCTCCCTGGTGGCGACGAATACCCTCTCGGTAGCCAACCTGGACGTCAACCTGGAGGTGACCACCCTGGCCCTGCCGGCGGGCAGCGCGCCCACGGGCGTGGCGGTGGCGCCCCAGGGGAGCTTCGTCCTGGTGGCTAATACCGGCAACGACAACCTTTCCATGGTGGACGTCCTGACCAACCTGGTCCTGCCCACCACCATCGCCGTGGGCGACGGACCGACTGAGATCGTCTTCAACCGGACCGGCTCGCGGGCTTACGTCACCAATCGAAACGACGGCACCGTCTCCGTAGTAGACACCGCCCTGCACGCGCAAATCTTTACTATTACGGTGGGCGACACACCCATCGGCATCGACATTACCGCTGGCGACCAGGCCCTGGTGGTGGCCCGCAACACCGCCAACTCCGTGGCCATCATCGACACCACCACCAACACCGTAGAGGCCGTGATCCCGGTGTGCGCAGGGCCGCTCTTCGTGGCAGTGCGCAAGTAAGCCGGTACGCTTTCTGGAAAGTGGCGCCGCCCCCAAGGCCCCGGCATCCTCCTAGCCCCCGAAGCGGCCGGCTGCCGCCCTCGCCGCCATGCCGAAGAGAAGCGTCCAAGTCAGGCTCCGGACCCGCACCGCAAAGGCCAGGGTGAGCAGGGCCGGCAGCAGCAACCGGTTGCCCGCTAGGCGCAGACCACCCTCCTGCCAGAAGATGCTCTGGGCCAGGACAGCCGCCAGCACCGCCACCGGGATGAACTCCAGCCAGCGCCGCAGGGTCGGCGGAACCTCCCGGCCCGCCAAGAGGGCAAACGGCAGCAGGCGCAGGAGGTAGTTGGCCGCAGCCAGGCCTAAGATGAGCCCCCACAGCAGCTTTTCACTCACGGCTCAGAATCACCCCCAGAAGGGCCGCCGCCGCTGCAGCCAGGGGGAGGCTAAAGCCGTCCCCGCCCAGGCCGGAGACGAGGAGGGTCAGGCCCGCCGCGGCCAGGGCCACCAGGACATCCTCCCGGCGCCGGCACTGCCCCACCACCAGGGAGATGAACATGGCCGGGAGGGCGAAATCTATCCCCCACCGCTCCGTCGCCGGCAGGGCGCCGCCAAAGGCGGCCCCCGCCAGCGTGCCCCCGATCCAGGACAAGTGGGCGGCCAGGTTCAGGCCCCAAAGGTAGTGCGGCTGGGGCTGCTCCCGGCGCAGGCGGTCGCTGGCCACGGCAAAGGTTTCATCGGTGAGCTGGAAGGCGTAGAGCCACAAGAAGCGGCGGGGCAGGGCGGTTAGCCGGGCGGCCAGGGAGGCGCTCAGCAGCAGGTACCTGATGTTGACCGCCACGGCCGTCAGCACTATGGTCCAGGGCGAAGCTCCCAGGCCCATCAGCCCCACGGCGATGAACTGGCCGGAGCCGGAGTAGATCAAGACCGACATCAAAGTCGCCCAGAGCGGGGAAAGGCCGTGGGCCCGGGCCAGGACCCCGAAGGCGAAGCCCAGGGGGATGTAGCCCAGAACAATGGGGAAGGCGTCCTTGACGCCTTCCCTGACCGCCTCCGCACCAATGGAAGCCGGGGAGCGGTCCACTGCCGCTGCAGAAGTCTTCATGCCCCTACTTTACCTCCTCCTTGCCTGCGCTTACCTCTTCACCCCTTGACCCTCATTTCCTCTCGCCAGCCCTGCTCCGCCGCCAGAGCCAATACAGCCCGTAACCGGCCAGGACAGCCAAAGTCAGCGCCAGGGTAGCCAGGTCAAAGTAACCGGTGAGGAAGCGCACGATCTCTTCCCCGTAAAGCATGACCAGAACGGCCTCCAGCCCAAAGCGCAATCCCCGGCTGGCTACGGAGGCCACCACAAAAATCCGCCGGTTCAGGTGGAAGACTCCGGCAGCGATGGTAAAGACCTTGTAGGGGATGGGAGTAAATCCCGCCACCCCCACCGCCCAGGCCCCGTAGCGCTGGAAAAGGCTCTCCACCTCCACCAGGCGCCGCGGGGAGACCAGGCGCTCCAGGAGAGGGCGCCCGCCCCGGGCACCGATGTAGTAGCCGAAGAGAGCCCCCAAGACCGAGGCTGTCGTCGTCACCAGGGCCAGCCAGAGCCCCCATTGGGGGCGAAGCAGGGTCAAGGGAATCAACAGCACATCCGGTGGAATGGGAAAGAACGACGACTCCATGAAGGAGACGGCAAACAGCCCCAGATCGCCATAGGGGGCAAAGACCTCCAGGGTCCACTCTATCAGCTCCACCGCCGGCCGCCCTTTCGGAAGAATTACTCCCTTCATTTTAGCACCGCGGCGGCCTGCGCGTAAACCCTCCCTGCGCCGTTCCACCAGGAGTGAACCCCGCCTGCGGCGAATATGGTCCGATGCCAATTTTACGTAGGAGGGAGTTTATGCAAAAAGTTGTTGTATGGCTGGTGCTTGTCGCAATATTGACGCTCCAGGTTCCTGTTAAGGCGGCAGAGGAGACATATTCTGAGGGATTGGCAGCCGGGAAGCAAGCTGCCCAGAACTACACTGCCGTTCCGTTAGGAGTGGTTATGTTCGTCCTTACTGCTTTGGACCCTATGAAAGGACTCTTAGTAGCGGGACTCGCCGTCGTGGCTCCGCCGGTACCAGAAAAGTTGTTAATTGAGCTCCCAGGTTCGAGTGATTATAAAAAAGGTTTTGTAGACGGATATAAACAAGAAGTTATATCCAAACAGTTAACGGCTTCAGCAATAGGAATGGGGGTTGGGCTTTTAGCTAATATAGTACTTGACTCCGCTTCTCAAACCAGGAGCCTAGCTCCTTCCGATAATGATTCCATACCCGTGGCAGGGGTAAGCGTTAATTTCTAAGACTAAAGGCCCAGGCTAGCCTGCGGATTTGTAATCGACTCCATACGTACGGCGCCAATCAGCCTCCCTTCCGCTTCCACGTTGGGGAAGAGCCATAAAATAAGCGGGTCCCGTTCTCCGAAACCCGCATCAATACTGGTGGCCCCGAGACGACTCGAACGTCCGACACGCGGTTTAGGAAACCGCTGCTCTATCCTCTGAGCTACGGGGCCACCGATCACATTTTTTTATTTTTGACAACGCTATTTTACCACACCGGCCGGCCGCGGCGCAAGATGAAGCAGGAAAAGAGAGCGCAGGCGGCTAAATTTTAGGCGAAAGGGCGCAGCGGAAGCAGAGAATAAAGCGAAAAGCAGGGGTTCAAGCGTGGCTTTCGGCATAGGTACAGAGATGGCCTCCTTTTTACGGCACTACCGCGATCTCACCCGCCTCTACGCCCGCTCTGTGGAGCGCGCGGCGACAGGGCAGCGCATCAACCGGGCGGGAGACGATCCGGCGGGCTTGGCAGTTTCGGAAAATCTGAGGGCGCAAATGCGGGGCACCGCTCAGGCCGTCCGCAACGCCCAAGAGGGTCTTTTGCTCCTCCAGACCGCCGACGGCGCCATGAGCGAGATCACCGCTCTCCTCCAGCGGATGCGCACCCTCTCCGTCCAGGGGGCCAGCGGCACCCTGACGGATCCTGAGCGCCAGGCCTTGGAGAAGGAGTTTGCCCACCTGCGCCAGGAGATAGAACGCATCGCCCTTACCACCACTTATAACACCAAGCCCCTCCTGGACGAGCGCGGAGCGGTCAGGTACGAAACCATCACCACAACCACGCCGGCTTCGGTGGAGGTCTCAGCCGCTCCCGGCAATCAAGGGACGGGGCAAGTGGCGGTTTCGGGAACGCCCCTGGCCGCAGAGACATATACCGTGACGATTACGGAAGGCGCCACCTTTACCCCAGGCAGGACCGTAGTGGAGGCTGATCCGGCCAACAGCGGGTACGGCCTGGTCGAAGCGGGGCCCAACGACGCCCCCACCTCAGAAGCGGCGTTCACTATCGAGGTCTTAGCCCGGCGCAGGTATCAAATCACAGACGAAAACGGCCACGTAGTAGCAACAGGAAGCATAGTTAAAGGGGCCGAGGTCGCCCTCCCCAACGGCGGGACGATCACCTTCACCAGCGGCCTGGGCCAGTACAGGGCAGGAGACAAGTTCTACGCGCGCACCTCCCCGCCGGCCCTGGCCAGCCGGGGGAGGTTTCTGGTCGTCAACTCACAGGGCGCTCCCGTCGCTCAAGGGGAGATCACAGCTGAGGCCGTTCCCCTGGGCAACGGGCTCTGGCTGACCTTCACCGCTGATCCCTCAGACCCCGGCGCGTACAGACAGGGGGACAGCTTCACCATCGCGGCGCGGCCCGAGACCGTCACGCAGAAAGTGGTTCTGGTCGAAGAAGACCCCAATATCACGCTTCAGATCGGACCGGACCCCGGCCAGACGCTGACCGTCCGCAAGCGGAACCTGAAACCGGCTGCGCTGGGCCTGGACCGGCTTTCGCTGGCCACCCAGGCCTCGGCCGAGGAGGCCATCCAGAGGCTCGATCAGGCCCTCTCCACCGTCCTCGGAGAAAGAAGCGCGGTCGGGGCACAACAGAACGTGCTGGAAAGCCGCCTCCAGGTGCTCCAAGAGACGAGCCGCGAAATGGAGGTGGCGTGGGGGCACGTCACGGGGGCCGAGCTGCCGGGCGAAGTGGGCCGCTTCGCCCAGACCAGCCTCAGAATCCAGGCCTCCACCTACGCCCTCGCAGCCTGGCAGGCCTATCGACGCCAGTCCTGGCAGCTCCTGCGCTCCCTGGCCCGCCCGGGCTCCCGCCTCGACCTCCGATTGTAGAGTCCTCAACCCCACACCCCCACCGCCAGGTGGGCCAGAGCGGCCAGGCCGAAGGCAGCCGCGGCATAGGGGGCCTGGTGGCGCAGGTGCGCCGCCAGGGGAAGGTCCAGGACGGCGGCGGACAGGAGCGGGGTATCCGCCACGGGCGAGGCGTGCTCCCCCACCATGCCGCCGGAGAAGACGGCCCCTACGATCACCGGCAGGCCCACCGCCCCTGCCTCAGGGAGGGCCAGGGCCACCGGCAAAAGGAGCGCCCACGTCCCCCAGGAGGTCCCGATGAGGAAGGAGACCGCAGCCCCGGCTAAAAAGAGGGCCACCGGAAGGCAGAAAGTCGGCAGCCACCGCCCCAGCACACCTGTCACCAGCTCCCCCAGCCCCAGGTCCAGCGAGAGCCTGGCCAGGCTCCAGGCCAAAAGGAGCACCAGCATGGGCGGGAACATCTCCCCCGCCCCCCGGAGCGCGCCGCGCAGAAGTGGCCCGCCCCGCAGCCCCTGCAGAAGGTAAAAGGCGAAAGCACCGCCCAGGGTCAGAAGGCCCGCCCAGGCCATGGCCCAGGGGACGTCGGCCCGCTGCAGGATTTCCGCCAGCCCCAGACCCTCTCCCCGCCCCGACCACCACAAGAGGGCAAAGGAAAAGGCCACCATCGCCCCCAGGGGGAGGAAAAGGTTCAGCGGCCGCGCCGGAGCTGCCGCTTCCCCCGCTCTCACCGCCTCGGCCAGCCGGCGCACCCGCGGCGCAGGGCGGCGCCTCCCGGGCCGGAGCCGGGACCAGGGCCGCAGCCATCGCCAGCCGGTCCGGGGCGCGCCGCCGGCCGGTCGGCCGGCTTCCGACTCACTGCCCCGCCCGGCTAAAAGGCCGGCCTTGGCCGTCACCAGGGCTGCCAGGGCCACCACCGCCCAAGAGAAAAAAGCGTAGCGCAGGGAGGACAAAAACAAAAGGCCGGCCGGGAGGGCAAGGCGCGCCGGTCCCGCCTCCCCGGCCAGCAGCCCGGCCATGTACCCGGCGTAGGTGTTGCCCAGGGGAAGGAGGGCGATGAGAGGGGCGCTGGTAGCATTGAGCAGGTAGGCCAGCCGCTCCCGGGGCGCCCGGATGCTCTCCGCCAGCGGCCGGAGGATCAGGCCGCAGACCGCAATGTGAAAGGCCGAGTCCACAAAGGTGAGCGGGGTGAGGAGCCAAAGGGCACAGAGGAGGTGTCCTTCGCTGCGCACCCAGCGGCCGGCCAGGCGGCCCAGCCCCTCCACTCCGCCGGAAAGGCGCATCAGCTCAGAAAGGGCACCCAGCGCCAGGAGCAAAAGGCAGACGTACAGGTTCTGCCGCTGGGCCAGGGTTCGGACCGCGCAGCCGGCCGCCTGCAGCAGCCCCGGCCAAAACGCCCCGGCCCGCAGGACCCCGCCCGCGGCCAGCCCGACAACCAGCGCCGGCAGCAACCTGCCGGTGAGCAAGACCAGAAAAAGCACCAGGATGGCCGGCACCGCCGCGCTCACCGGGTCGCACCTCCGTCCCTTCGGCGGTCTCTCTCCGGCCCATTTTATGATCCGCGCCGGCTCCCGGCCCCCGTTTCTTTTATCCTTCGCCGCTCCCCTGTGCTCCGCCGCCCTGGCCGGACCCCTGCTTCCCCCCGCCGGCAGCCACAGCCTTCTCGCCCAGGCTCAAAAGCCCACCCAGGGCCCCCGTCTGGAGGCTGTCGGCCAGGGCAGAGGGGACCACCACCAGCGTCCCTTTCTCCTTCATGCCCTCGTACAGGATGTTCATCGCCCGCAGCTTGAGCGCCACTTCGTCCTGGCCGTAGGTTCTGGCGGCCTGCAAAAAGCGCTCGGCGATCTCCGCTTCCGCGGTCCCCAGGATGATGCGGGCCCGCCGCTCCCGCTCCGCCTGGGCCTCTCGGGACATGGCCTCCTGGAGAGTGGCGGGGATGACGATGTCCCGGATCTCCACCGACTGGACGGCGATCCCCCACGGCTCCGTGCGCGCGTCGATGATCTGCCGCAACTGTTCATCCAGGACCTCCCGCCCGGGGAGCATCTCGGAGAGGAGAGTGCGGCCGATGACGTCCCGCAGGGCGGTCTGCGCCGCCCAAAAGACGGCCTCGGGGTAATTCATCACCTCCAGGACCGCCTTCTGCGGGTCCCAGACCATCCAAAAGAGCACCGCATCCACGTCCACCGGCACCGCGTCTTTGGTCAAAGCCCGCTCCGCGGTGAAGGAGGTGGTCTGAATGCGCTGGTCCACCCACCGGGCCACCCCGTCCACGATGGGGATCACCCAGAACAGCCCCGGACCTGCCACGCGGTGGAAGCGCCCCAGCCGCAAAACGATGGCCTTCTCCCACTGGGCGGCCACCCGCATGGAACCCGCCAGGAACGCCCCCGCTACCGCGAAGACCGGCAGGGGCCAGGGATTACCTGTCACCAGCCCCCACAGGCCTCCCACCGCACAGAAGGCCAGAAAGCACAGCATCGGCAGAGGATGAGTGACGTGAGGGGCTAAGCGGATTGCTTCTTCATCTACTTGAATGGCTTTTCCTTCCTCTTGGGGAGACAACGCATCCACCTCCTAATCTCTCTTCTCCACAATCCGGAGGAGATAGTTCACCACCTCCTCCGGGGTATAGCCGAGCTGCATGGCTTCCACCAAAAGGCGATTCACCAGCTCTCCCAGCCGCTGCTCCCCCCCGTCAGCCGGCGGAGGGGGGTTATTGTTGACAAAAGTCCCCCGGCCCTGGCGCGTAGCCAAAAGCCCCTCCCGCTCCAGTTCCGCGTAAACCTTGCTCACGGTGTTGACGTTGATCTTGAGGTCCACTGCCAGTTGCCGCACCGTGGGCAGCTGATCCCCCGGCGCATACTCGCCGAGGGCAATGGCGCGCCGGATAGCCTCTTTGAGCTGGACGTAGATCGGTATCCCGCTGTTCGGATCGATCTGGAACCTCACGTGGACGACACACCTTCCAAAGGGCTTTACCAAGGCCGGGGCGAGAAGATGAGCTGTCCGGCGAAGACCACAATATACCGGAGCATAACCCCCCCCAGCAAGACCAGGAGCGGAATGAGCCAGGGTAAGACCCCCCGCTCCGCCGCAGAGCGGACCCGCGCGTAGAGGCCCAGCCCCAGAGGGAAGAGCAGCCCCAACCCCAGCACCATCCCGCCTAACAACAGGCCGTATCCGGTTCCCCAAAGCGCCCGGAACACCGCAGGGCCCAGCGGGAGGAAGAGCCACGAAGTGAACCAGAGGAAAAAGAAGACCAGCTCCCCGGCCAGGGCCAAGAGGTGCAGCTGCTGCAGCCACTCCAGGTCCCCGGCCGGCCAGGGCTTCGCCCAAGGGTCAAAATCCCGCCAGGCCGGGTGCCAGCGATATCGGCGCCTCACCTCCCGGGCCAAGACCGCCAGCTCACTGAAAGCCAGGCCCGTAGAGAGGGAAGAGGCCCAAAAGACCGCCGGGAGCAGCGGATGCGCCCAGAACGGGTTGGCCCTGATCGCCATGAAGAGCAACCCGGAGTACGAGGCCAGGGCGGGGCTGAGCACCAAAAGAGTTCCCGCCAGCCAGCGCCGCCCTGCTTCCGGCCAGCGCAGGATCCAGA
>JASBVW010000038.1 GCA_029961005.1 Bacillota bacterium | reverse complement strand
TGGCCCCTGCCACCTGGGCCGAGGGGTATTCGGGCCAGCGCACCCGGGAGAGCCGGTCCTCCCCCTCTGCACCGGAGCGCCCTTGGGGGCAGAAGGCGCAGTCCCAGGCACACCGCCCGCCCACGATGAGGTAGGCCGTGGTGGGCCAGACCTCGACCCGCAGACGGCGCAGTCCTAAAAGGGCAGCGCTGCCCAGGGAAACCCTTATCTTAGGAAAGGACGCAGCATTCATCGCTCTCGACCAGGAAAAGGCCCATCCCCTGCGCATACTGCACCGCCAGGGGAGAGGGCAGAACGAGGCGGTTCACCCCGCACTGCACGGCCACCACGTCCAACCAATCCCGGTACCTGCCGCCGGGGCGCATGCAGCCCAAATAGAGGGGCGTCCGGGGCAGGAGGAGGCGCGAGCGGGCTAAAAGCTCCGCCACCTCCCCCAGGTCGGGGAGCGGGCAGCCCGCAAAGCGCGTGCCCCGGGTGGGGACAAAAACGAGGAAGGCCAGGGCCTCCACCCCTTCCTCCGCCAGGAGCTCCACCGCCCGCCACTCCCCGCGCATGCGGCCGCCGTGTAGCCCCAGGCAGATATGGGGCACCACCCGGGCGTAGCGCCGCAAGGCGCGCAAAGAGGCCAGGTAGTCTTGGACGGAGGCAGAGAGGCCGTAGACTTGGCGAATGGTCTCCTCGTCGCCGACGAAATCGAAGGAAACCACCTCCGCCAGCTCCGCCGCGGCCCGCGCCCCGGCTTCGTCCACCAGGCCTACGTGCAGGTTCAGGCGCAGCTCCCGGCGGAGTGCCGCCAGTTCTTCCCGGTGTTCGGCCAGAGGTACCCGTCCCTGGCGGTCGCACCCGCCGCTGACCAAGCAGCTTTTATACCGGGACGCCGTTCCGGCCCTCCCTGGCTCACCTCTTCCCGCCAGGAACTCCGGAAGGGGCAGCATCCCTGCCAGGTAATGGCCGCCGCAATGAGCGCAGTCCAGCTCGCACCGGCGGCCGGTCACGCTCACCGCAGCCGTGCGCTGCGGGCGCACCACACCCAACTGGGGAGGAAAATGCTCCGCTCGGGCGGCCCAGGCCCGGGCCAGCAGGCGCCCCAGCTCTGGCCGGAAGAGACTTTCCGCTCCTACTTTCAACTTCCAACCTCCAACCTCTAACTTCCAGCTTCTAACGCTGGTTTCCAGCGCAGGTTGGGATGGCGGGCCGCCTCCGTCTCGTCCAGCCGACCCACCGGCAACGTGTGCGGCGCTTGGCGGAGCTTTTCCGGATTCTCTTCGGCTTCGCGGGCGATTTCGATCATGGCCTGGATAAAAGCGTCCAAGGTTTCCTTGCTCTCCGTCTCGGTGGGCTCGATCATCAGGGCCTCCTCCACGATGAGGGGGAAGTAGATGGTGGGAGCGTGAAAACCGTAGTCCAGGAGGCGCTTGGCCATGTCCAGGGTCCGCACCCCTTTCTCCTTCTGGCGCCGCCCGGAGAGGACGAACTCGTGCATGCACAGCCGCCGGTACGGCACCTCAAAGTAAGGGGCCAGCCGAGCCAGAAGGTAGTTGGCGTTGAGCACCGCATCCTCGCTTACCGCCCGCAACCCCTGCGGCCCCAGGGCCAGGATGTAGGCGTAGGCCTTGACCGCCACCAGAAAGTGGCCGTAAAAGGCCTTGACCTTGCCGATGGAGAGCGGCCGGTCGTACTCCAGGCGCCAGCTCTCCCCCTCCTTCTCCACGGTGGGGACGGGCAGGAAGGGAACCAGTTCCTGCACCACCCCCACCGGCCCGGAGCCCGGCCCCCCGCCGCCATGGGGCGTGGAGAAGGTCTTGTGCAGGTTGAGGTGCACCACGTCGAAGCCCATGTCCCCGGGGCGGGCCACGCCCAGGATGGCGTTCAGATTGGCCCCGTCGTAGTAGAGGAGCCCCCCCGCCTCGTGGACCAGGTGCGCAATCTCCAGAATCCGCTCCTCAAACAGCCCCAGGGTGTTAGGGTTGGTCAGCATGAGGGCCGCCGTCCGCCCGTCCAGCACTCGCCGCAGGGCTGCCACGTCCACGCCGCCGCTCCGGTCGGAGGGAACTTGCACCACCTCAAAACCGCACAGGGCAGCGCTGGCCGGGTTGGTGCCGTGGGCCGAGTCGGGGACGATGACCCGCCGCCGCACCCCTCCCTCGCCCTTCTGCTCGTGGTAGGCCCGGATCATGAGCAGGCCCGTCAGCTCCCCGTGGGCTCCGGCCGCCGGCTGCAGGCTGAAGCGGGCCATCCCGGTGAGCTCGCACAGAAACCGCTCCAGTTCATACATCAGCGCCAGCGCCCCCTGAACCGTCTCCTCCGCCTGGTACGGGTGCAGCTCGGCAAAGCCGGGCAAGGCCGCCAGCTCTTCATTGATCTTGGGGCTGTACTTCATGGTGCAGGAACCCAGGGGGTAAAAGCCCGAGTCCACCCCGTGGTTGCGCCGGGAAAGGGCAGTGAAGTGGCGCACCAGGTCTACCTCGCTCACTTCGGGCAGGAGCGGCGGGCGGCGCCTTCTGAGCCGCTCGGGGAGCAGCTCCTCCAGGGGGCGGGTGGGCACGTCCGGAGCGGGCAGAGAGGCGGCCCGCCGGCCGGGATGGGACAATTCAAAGAGCAAAGGTTCCGCGCTCATGCTTGGCACTCCCCCAGAGCTTCCGCCAGGCGATCGATCTCCTGGCGCGTCCGCTTTTCTGTGCAGCAAAAGAGCAGCGAAGAGGTCAGGTCAGGGTACCACCGGCCCAAGGCCACCCCTCCGCCCAACCCCCGCTCCCGCAGGCGGCGGTTGACCACCTCCGGATCGGCGGGACAGCGCACCGCGAACTCGTGAAAGAACGGCCCGGCAAAGGTTGGTTTCAACCCGGCCCGTTCCTCAATGACCCGCTGGGCGTAGTGGGCCTTTTGCACACAGAGCTCCGCCACCTCCCGCAGCCCCTCCGGGCCCAGGGCAGCGAGGTAAACCGCGGCCGCCAGGGCATTTAAGGCCTGGTTAGAGCAGATGTTAGAGGTGGCCTTCTCCCGGCGGATGTGCTGCTCCCGGGCCTGCAAGGTCAAGACAAAGCCGCGCCGCCCCCGGCCGTCGGTGGTAGCTCCCACGATGCGGCCGGGCAGGCGCCGGACCAGCTTTTCCCGGCAGGCCATAAAGCCCAGGTGAGGGCCGCCAAAGCCCAGGGGGTTCCCCAAAGGCTGCCCCTCCCCCACCGCGATGTCGGCGCCGTACTCGCCCGGCGGGGCCAGAAGGCCCAAGGAGATGGGGTTGGTGCAGACCACGAAGAGGGCCCCGCTCCCCGCCACCACCTCGCCGAGGGCGGGGGCGTCCTCCAACAGGCCGAAAAAGTTGGGCGTCTGGACGATCACCGCCGCCGTCTGCGGCCCCAGGGCCTTGCGCAGATCCTCCGGGGCCAAGAGCCCGCCCTGGCGGGGCAGGGTCCGCACCGCCACTCCCCGCGGCCTGGCGTAGGTGCCCAGCACCTGCCGGTACTCCGGATGTACCCCTTCCGCCACCAGGACCTCGCTCCGCCCCGTGGCCGCCACCGCCATGAGGGCTGCCTCGGCCACGGCCGTGGCCCCGTCGTAGAGGGAGGCGTTGGCCACCTCCAGGCCCGTCAAAAGGCAGATCAGGCTCTGGTACTCGTAGATGGCCTGGAGCATCCCCTGGCTGATCTCCGCCTGGTAGGGGGTGTAGGCGGTGTAGAACTCCGAGCGCGCCAGGACATAGCGCACCACCGCGGGGATGAAGTGGTCGTACGCCCCCGCTCCCAAAAAGCATGGATAGTCCCGGGCCGACTGGTTGCGCGCCGCCAGCTCCCGCAGATGGCGGTCCAATTCCAATTCCGAGAGGGGACCCGGCAGGTCCAGAGGACGGTCCAGGAGCACCTCCTGCGGCAGGCCGGCAAACAGCTCCTGTACCGCCGAGAGACCGATGGCTTCCAGCATGGCCTTCCGGTCTGCTTCCGTCTGCGGCCGAAAATTCATCTTATTCGCCCTCTTCCTCCACCAGCTGCTGATACTCTTCCGCGTCCATCAGCTCGCCGGCCTCCGCCGGGTCGGCCATCTCCACCACCACCAGCCAGCCGTCGCCGTAAGGGTCCTGGTTGATCAGCTCCGGGTTCTCCTCCAGGGCCCGGTTCACCTCCACCACCGTGCCGCTGACCGGGGCGTAAACGTCCGAGACGGCCTTGACCGATTCCACCACCGCCATGGAATCGTGGCGGCTCACGGTCGTGCCGACAGCGGGGAGCTCGACAAAGACCACGTCCCCCAGTTCCTTCTGGGCATAGTCAGTTATCCCCACCACCGCCCGGTTGCCGCTGATCCTGGCCCACTCGTGCTGTTCGGTGTACTTAAGCCCCTCAGGATACACGCGCACTCCTCCTTTCGCCCTTTTTAGAACTTCCCCTTACCTCTTCTCCATCCTTCCAGGGGACACCTCCAGGGCCGAGGCTACCCCTGGCCAGCCCGACCCCTATCCACGGCGGAACTTTCACCCCTTCCGCCGCACGCGCGGCTCTACGAAGGGCGTCTTGACTACACGGGCCGCCACGGGCTTTCCCCGGATCTCCACCGCCACCGCGCTCCCTACCGCCGCGTACTGCTCCGCCACGTAGGCCAGGGCGATGTTCTCTTTGCGGGTAGGAGAGTAGGAGCCGCTGGTCACGCTGCCGATGGGCTCCCCCTCCGGCGAGAGAACGGTATAGCCGTGGCGCGGCACCCCCCGCTCCACCACAACCAGCCCGACCAGCCGCCGCCGCACTCCTTCCCGCTTTTGCCGCTCCAGGGCCGCGCGGCCGATGAAGTCACCCTTGTCCCACTTGACGACCCAGCCCAGACCTGCCTCCAATGGGGTGGTCTCTTCGGTAATATCGTTCCCGTACAGGGGATACCGCATCTCCAGGCGCAGGGTGTCCCGCGCCCCCAAACCCACCGGCTTCAGGCCGTAGGGTTGGCCCGCTGCCCAGAGGGCCCGCCACAGGGCCACCGCCTCTTCTGCCTCCAGGTACAACTCAAAGCCGTCCTCGCCGGTATAGCCGGTGCGGGAGAGGAGAACCCGGCGCCCCGCCACCTCTCCCTCGGCGAACTGATAGTAAAAGAGGGCACCCAGGTCCAGGTCCGTCAACCCCCTCACAATCCGCTCGGCCTGCGGCCCCTGGACGGCCAGGAGGGCGGTGCGGAAGGTGAGGTCTTCCAGCTCCACCCCCGGCCCGGCGTGGCTGGCCAGCCACGCCAGGTCCTTGGCCCGGTTGGCGGCGTTGACCACCAGGAGGAACTCCTCTTCCCCCCGGCGGTAGACCAGGATGTCGTCCACGATGCCTCCCTCCGGGGTGCAGAGAAGGGAATACTGGACCTGGCCGCAGGAGAGGGCAGCCGCGTCATTGACTGCCACGCGCTGCAGGAAAGCCAGCGCTCCAGGCCCGCGCACCTCGATCTCCCCCATGTGCGAGAGGTCGAAAAGGCCGGCGGCTGAGCGGACGGCCTCATGCTCCGCCAAGACTCCGGAGTACTGCACCGGCATCTCCCACCCGGCGAAATTGATCATCCGCGCGCCCAGCCGGAGATGTTCCTCGTGGAGCGGGGTCCTTTGCATTGTCTTCGCCTCCTCCCGGCAAAAGCACAAGAGGGGCACTCAGCCGTGCCCCTCCTCTGTCCTTTGGCCTGAGAGATGCCCCTGCCCGAGGCAGGGTTGCTCCTTCGGCGGCGCCTGGCGCCTCTCCAGAGTGCCGTCCCCTGAAGGTGTGTCTGCCTGAGAGTTTCACGGCCCGGCAACGGACCGGGTCGCTTGCTCCTTCGGCGCTTCCCACGCTGGAAGGCTCTCCCTCCAGGTTCTTTCGGCCGGCGTATTGGGTTCTTTCCATAAATATTAATTTATGGCACCGGACCCTCTATTCCTGCTGACCCTCACTTATCCGCACAGCGGAGCTGCCCGGCGAATATACTGTGTCGAGATCGTATCGGCCCTGAGGCTTTGGAGGGAGGGAAGGGCATGGAGAAGTTTCTGCAGTGGGTGCTCAACCCGCTTCTGCGCAAGCGGCGCAAGACCTGCATCCTGATCTGGCGCGGAAGGGGCAAAAAAACTTGACCGGATGAGGAGGGAAGGACGGTGATCCGATGGTCAATCTCTTCCTCAACCTCATGACCGCCGCCCTGCAGAACACCGAAGCCGCCTTCTCCGTCCTCTTCATCCTGTTGCTCTCATTCTATCTTTGGGCGTCCTGGCACCGGGAAAAACGGATCGTAGAAGCCCTCTCGGCGCAGGACCACGCAGAAAAAGAGGACGGAGAGCGGAAGCTGGAGCTTCTTTTGGACCGCATAGAATCCTCCCGCCGCGAGCTGCACGAAGACATTATCAACTCCCACCGCGAACTGCACCACGAGCTGGAGCTCTGGCGGCGCGAGCTGAAGGAGGAACTGAAGGAAGAGCTGAAAGAGTGCCTTCGCCACTGGCAGCGGGGAGACAGGCTCCCCCCCTGACCCGGCCCTTGCCCTTTATCCGCACTTAGAATAGCCGCAGGCCAAGCAGACCACGCATCCGCTCTCGTGTCTGAGAGGCTGGCCGCACTCCGGGCAGTGGCCGCCGTCGAAGGGGGGATCCTCCTCCCAGGGCGCACCCACCTCCCGCGCCGCCGAAGCCTCCCCTTCCGCCTCTTCGAAGGGCTGCAGCCTCATCCCCTGCACCGGCGCCGGGGCAAAGGGCAGCACCGGCTGGGCGGCCCTGCGGCTGCGCTCCAGGTACTTTTTAATCGCCTTGGCGATGGCATCCGGGCACGAAGTGACCTTGACCCCCTCCCGGCGCAGGCAGGCCGGGCAGCGGATACCCCGCAACTGCTCGATGATGGCTTCCGGCGTTATCCCGGAGCGCAAGGCGATGGAGATGAGCCGGCTGGTGGCTTCGGACTGAGAGGCGCACCCTCCCTCCCGGCCGGTGTTGGTGAAGACCTCGCAGATCCCGTATTCATCGGAATTGACGCTCACGTAGAGGTTGCCGCACCCCACCCGGACCTTTTCGGTGGTCCCCACGGTGATCTCGGGGCGCGGCCGCGGCACCAAGGGCCGCGCAGCCCCTTCGGCGCACTGGCAGGAGGAAGCGCCCGGCTCCGCCGCTTCCTTCGCCCCGCCCCCGGCCTGGGCGCCTTTCCCTTTCTCTTTGGTCCCGGCGGTCAAAACCTGCTCCTCGCGGCTGCCGTCCCGATAGACGGTGATCCCCTTGCAGCCCAGCCGGTAAGCCAAAAGGTAGGCCCGGGCCACGTCCTCGCGCGTCGCCTCGTGCCGGAAGTTGATGGTCTTGGAGACGGCGTTGTCCGTGTACTTTTGGAACTCAGCCTGGATGCGGACGTGCCACTCCGGATCAATCTCCAGGGCGGTGACGAAGAGGCGTTGCACGTCTTCCGGCACTTGGGGAATGCCGCGCACCGTTCCTTTCTCGGCAATGAGTTCCATCAACTGGGGAGAGTAGAAGCCGCGCCGGCGCGCTACCTCTTCAAAGAGCGGGTTGACCTCCACCAAGCGCTGGTTGTCCAGGACATTCCGCACAAAGCAGACCGCAAACAGGGGCTCGATGCCGCTGGAGCAGCCGGCGATGATGCTGATGGTTCCCGTAGGGGCAATGGTGGTGGTGGTGGCGTTGCGCACCGGCCGGCACCCCCGCTGGGCAAAGACGCTCTGCGGGAAGTTGGGGAAGGGACCCCGCTCCGCAGCCAGCTCCTCTGAAGCCTCCCAGGCCGTCCGGCTCAAGAAGGACATGACCTGCCCCGCCACTGCCACCGCTTGCTCTGAATCGTAGGGAATGCCCAGCTTGATCAGAAGATCGGCAAAGCCCATGATGCCCAGGCCGATCTTCCGGTTGCCCTTCACCATACGGTCGATGATCTCCAGCGGGTAGCGACTGGCGTCGATGACGTCGTCCAGAAAGCGCACCGCCAACTTGATCCGCTGGCGGAAGCGTTCCCAGTCGATCTCCACCCGGCCGTCCTTCTCCCGCACCATCCGGGCCAGGTTGAGGGAGCCCAGGTTGCAGGCCTCGTAGGGCAAAAGGGGCTGCTCCCCGCAGTTGGAGACCACGATGCCGTTGGCGATAAAAGAGTGGGTTACCGGCTCGGTCAGGTCGTAGACCGGCTTCTCGCCCACCGGAACGACCGAAGCTACCCGGTCCGTAAAGCTACGGGCATAAAAACCCCGCCTCCGCCTCCGCAGGGCGGATACCAGGCCGGCGTACTTGCCGCCAAGGAAGCCGATCTCGTCCAGGAAGCGCTCCAGGTCTTCTCGGCTCACCTGCAGTTCGAAGAGCACGCCATCGCTCTCGTAGCAGCGCTCTTCTCCTGCCGCTGTCAGAGAGCGGAACTTCTGTGAGGGGGAGCGGGAGCGATCGTAAATCCGGCTTTTGATCCCCAGCGCCAGGAGCAACCGCTGTACATCTCGGAGCAACTCCACCGACTTGGCCGTCAGGCGGGCGTAGGCCGTGCGATCGGTCCCCAGGGCCAGCGTACCATCCGCTGTGAAGAGGGCGCGCAGAAAAGCCACCACCGCGCTCCGGGAGGCCGTAAAGATCGCCTCGGGGACCCTCTTCTCCGCCGCCCGGCCCGCGATCACTCCCAACCTCCGGAAGAACTCCACGAAGAAGCGGCTGTGGTAAGAGAGGTGAACGACACCGCCCCGGCGCTCCACCGGCCGCACCTGGCGCCCGTACCATTCGTTCAACACCGGCAGCAGCCTTTCCAGCACCGCTCGATCTTCCGCGGCGAAGGTCAACCCGACCCGGCAGTTCCGGTCGCCCTCCCTCAACCAACCATCTCCGACCAACCACCCCAGCACCAGGCCCAGCTCCTCGCTCCAGGCAGTGGGCAGGTTCAGCCGGTAGACCCGCCCGTTCCGCCCCCGGAAAGCCCGGGGCGGCACAAAAGGAAGGTCGGCGGCCTCCGGAAAAGACCCCTCTCCCGACTGCAATAGCACTTGGTGGTAGCCGGGCTTCAGCTCTCCCGCCGGTACCCACCCCTGAGTGGTCATCACCTTGTGGTCCGGCGTCACCTCGAGTTGATACCCCGCCTCCGTGGTCACCCGCACCACGGGCTTAACCCCGCTGCAAAAAGCCCGCGCGATCGGGTGAAGGGTCACCCCCTCAGCCCGCCAGCTTGCCCCGGAGGTCCCGTTCTTCTGCAGGGCCAGGGGCAGGACTCGGTCATCTGTAGCCACTTTGATCTCCCGCACCGCGGCCTCTTGCACCAGGCGCTCCATCCGCACCAAACCGACGGAGGTAGAAACCAGGGCTTCGCCGGTCACGCAAGGATTGGTGCTCTCGATGGCCCCCAAAGCCGGAGTAGGATTATCGGCGTTAATCCGATCGATGAAGATGATGCCCGGCTCCCCGTTCCTCCAGGCGTTGTCGACGATCTTATCGAAGACCTCCCGGGCCCGGAGGCGCCCGACCTCTTTGCCCGTGCGGGGGTTGATCAGGGGATAATCCCGGTCTTCCTGCAAGGCCTGCATAAACTCCTCCGTCAGGGCCACCGAGATGTTGAAGTT
>JASBVW010000037.1 GCA_029961005.1 Bacillota bacterium | reverse complement strand
CGGGTGAGGAAAAGTTTTTCCGGACAGCAGGATTTTTTCCACCGATATTGTAATAGTACAATAGACCAATAGAACAATAGTAGACTATACCGCTCTGTTAGCGCGGCAAACGAAGGTCTTAGAGTTATTGGGCGCTCGACCGGCCCGAGAAAACAGGGCGCGGCTGAAGGTAAATTCAAGCGGAGGTGAAGGGAAATGTCGGAGGAGAAGAAAGGGTTGTCGAGGAGGGATTTCCTTACTGCCGGGGCGGTGGTGGCCGGTGTGTTGGCCACCGGTCAGATCCTGAGCAACAAGGGCGTGGATGTGCTTTCCAAGGCCTTCGCGGGTGAGAGCGCGCCGGCGTGGCCTTGGCCGTACAAGAAGCTGGATCCTGAAGTGGTGAGGAAGCTGGGCTACCAGGGGTACTTTGAGGGGGGTTGCTGCTACGGAGCAGCCAAGGCCATGCTCACCGAACTGCGGAATAAGGTGGGCTACCCGTATACCCTGATCCCCGAGGACATGTTCCGCTACGGCGAAGGCGGCATGGCCGGTTGGGGGACCATCTGCGGCGCCTTGAACGGGGCCAGCGCCATCATCAATCTGGTCTCCACCAAGGAAAGCTGGAATCCGCTGGTCAATGAACTGTTGGGCTGGTACACCCAGCAGCCTTTCCCCAGTCGGCTGCACGACTCGTACAGCAAGTTCCCCAACCAGGTCCAAAGCGTCTGCGGTTCGCCGCTCTGCCACGTCTCCGTGACCGAGTGGTGCGCCAAGGCGGGAGTAAAGGTGGGAGACCCGCAGCGGAAGGAACGGTGCGGCAAGTTGACCGGGGACGTGGCAGCTCGGGCCGTGGAGCTCTTGAACCTGCAGGCGGACGGGAAGTTCGTGCCGGCCTACAAGCCGTCGGAGGAGTTCGCGAGCTGCTTGGGTTGCCACGTGGGCCCGCAGAGCACTCTCTTCAACGTCCAGGGCAAGATGAACTGCGTGCAGTGCCACGAGCCGCACATCAAGTAAGGAAAGCCCTAAGGAAACCCAACCGCGATACACCTACTTACGCACCTGGGGGGCGGACGCCCCCCCTTTTTTACACCCACCACTCCCGGATAGAGGGATTTTCCCGCGCAGCACAGAACTTCCCCGGTATGGACGCACCGCTGTTGCAGGACCTGGTGGCCATCTTTCTTCTTTCCGCCGGACTCCTCCTGCTCTGCCACCAGATTCGGATGCCGGCCATGGTGGGCTTTCTCCTCACGGGCGTGGTGGCGGGACCCCACGGCGTGGGGCTGTTCGAATCAGTCCGCGAGGTCGAGCTTTTGGCCGAGATCGGGGTCATCCTGCTGCTTTTCACCGTCGGCATCGAGTCTTCTCTGAACAGGCTTTTGCAAATCAGGCGGGCCGCCCTGCTGGGCGGCTCGCTGCAGGTGGGGCTGACCTTGCTGGCCGTGTTTGCCCTGCTGCGGGCCACCGGGCGCCCCTTCGGGGAGGCCCTTTTTGTAGGCTTTCTCGTTTCCTTGAGCAGCACGGCCATCGTGCTCCGGCTCCTCCAGGAAAGGGCCGAAGTGGACAGCCCCCACGGGCGCACCTCCCTGGGCATCCTGATCTTCCAGGACGTGGCCATCATTCCCATGATCCTGTTCACGCCCTGGCTGGCCGGCGCTGCGGGACGGTGGCAGGTGCCCCTGGCGCTCCTGGCGGCCAAAGGGGTGGGCATTATCCTGCTGGTCGTCGCCGGGGCGCGCTGGCTGGTGCCGGAGCTTTTGTATCAGATTGCCCGCACGCGCAGCCGCGAGCTCTTTTTGTTGAGCATCGTCGCACTCTGCCTGGCGGTGGCTTGGCTGACCGCCAGCGCTGGGCTCTCGCTGGCCCTGGGCGCGTTCCTGGCGGGTTTGATCATCTCCGAGTCGGAATACAGCCACCAGGCATTGGGCAATGTCCTGCCTTTCCGGGATGTCTTTACCAGCTTTTTCTTCATCTCCGTCGGCATGCTGTTGGATGTCCGGTTTCTTCTCCAACACTCCGCGCTGGTGGCGCTGGCTGCCCTGGGCGTTCTGGCTTTGAAGTCTTGGCTGGCCGGGTTGGTCACCCTCCTGTTGGGTTTCCCCCTGCGCACGGCGCTCTTGGTGGGGTTGGCCCTGGGTCAGATCGGGGAGTTCTCCTTCGTCCTGGCCAAGGGCGGCCTCAGGTACGGACTCCTGAGTGATGGGTTCTACCAGCTCTTCCTGGCCACTTCCGTTCTCACCATGGCGGCCACTCCTTTCGTCATGGCTGTAGCGCCGCGCCTTTCCGATCCCATTTACCGGCTGCCCCTGCCGGAGCGGATAAAGAGGGGCGTTTACCCCGTGCCGGGTCCGGGAGAGGTACGGGAAAGCGCGGGCCGGCTCGATCATCTGGTCATCATCGGTTTTGGCATCAACGGCCGCAATCTGGCCCGGGCCGCCCGGGCGGCGGCTATCCCTTACGTGATCATCGAGATGAACCCGGAGATAGTCCGGAAGGAGAAGGCGGAGGGAGAGCCTATCTTCTACGGCGACGCCACCCACGAGGCGGTGCTCCAGCACGCCCGGATCTGGGAGGCCAGGGTGGCGGTGGTGGCCATCTCCGACCCGGCGGCCACCCGCCGGGTGGTGGAGCTCATCCGGCGGCTCAACCCCAAAGCGTACCTCATCGCGCGCACGCGCTTTGTGCAGGAGGTGCAGGCCCTGCGCCGGTTGGGGGCCGACGAGGTCATTCCGGAGGAGTTTGAGACCTCGGTGGAGATCTTCGCCCGGGTTTTGCAGCGGTACCTAGTCCCCCGGGAGGAGATCGAGGCCTTTATCGCCGAGGTCCGGGCGGAGAACTACGAGATGCTGCGCAGCCTGTCGCGGGGGGCTGCGCAGCCCTCCGAGCTCAAACTTCACCTGCCCGACTTTGAGATCGGCACCTTCCGGGTGGAAGCCGGCTCGCCCCTGGCCGGCCGGACTCTGGCCGAGTTGAAACTGAGGGACGGGTACGGCGTCACCTTGCTGGTGGTCCGCCGTGGGGAGCAGGTGCTCGCTAATCCGGGCGGGAAGGTGCGGCTGGAAGCCGGCGACGCGGTCACCGTGCTGGGGCGGCCGGAAGAGTTGGCCCGGATGGCGGGGTTATTCCGCGGGGAGGGCCGGAAATGAAGGTTTTTGCGGTTTGGAAGCGGTGGGCTCAAAGGATGAGGGCAGAGGTGCAGGCCATTTATTTGGCGTACAAAGATCCCCGGGTTCCCTGGTATGCCCGGTGGGCCGCTGCTTGTGTGGTCGGGTACGCCTTGAGCCCGGTGGATCTGATCCCCGACTTCATTCCTGTCCTGGGGTACTTGGACGACCTCATTCTGATTCCCCTGGGGGTCGCCCTGGTCCTGAAGCTGATCCCGCCGGCCGTCCTGGCCGAGTACCGGGAGAAGGTTCAGGGTCTTTTATAAAATATTGTCGGAGGTGCTGTGTAAAACTGAAGCCTAAAGAGCAGGATTTTTTGCGGGTGGGCAGAATAACTCCCACCAATTTATCTTTTGGGGAGGGATCTGCCCGGTGGAAGAAGCGAACCTTGCACCTTCTTATCCCGTGCCGCGCTCGGAGCTGGAGCGGCGAGTGGCGGCCTTGCAGCGCGAGCTGAGGCGGTCCGGCATCGATCTGGCCCTTTTCCTCCAGAACGCGGACCTGTACTACCTGGCGGGGACGGCCGTGGACGCCACGCTGGCCGTGCCGGCGGTGCCCGAGGAAGGGGCGCCGGCTGCAGACCCGGCACCGGTCCTCTTTGTGCGCCGGGGCGTCAGCCGGGCACGGGAGGAGAGCCCCTGGCCTGTCGTCCCCTTTCGCAGCTTCCGGGAGATCCCGGCGGCGATGGGAGAGCGCGGCTTGCAGCCGCCGAAGGCTCTGGGGTTAGAGCTGGACGTCCTTCCCTACACCACGGCGCTGCGCATCGCCGGGTACTTTCCCGGCGTCACCCTGGCAGACGCCTCGCCGGTGCTGCGGCGCTTGCGCGCTCTCAAGTCGCCCTACGAGGTGGAATGCATCCGGCGGGCGGCCAGGATGCAGGCCGGCCTGCCCGAACAGATCCGGCGCTGGCTCCGCCCCGGCGTGACGGAGCTGGAGCTTTCCGCGGAGCTGGAGCGCTTCCTCCGCCGGCAGGGCCACCATGGTATTGCCCGGATGCGCGGCCTGAACAACGAAGTCTTTGTCGGGGCGGTGGCGGCGGGGGCTAATGCCTTGCGCACTTCCAAGATGGACTCACCCTGCGGCGGGCCGGGCCTGGGCCCCGCCTCTCCTAACGGGGCCGGGCGGCACGCCATTCGGCCCGGCGAGCCGGTGCTGGTGGACCTGGTCGGCACCTGCGAGGGATACATGTCCGATCAGACGCGCATGGCGGTTTTAGGCCCGCCGCCGGCGGAGGTGGCCCGAGCCCACGCGGACATGCTGCGGGTGCAGGAGGTCATCCTGAGCCACCTGCGACCGGGAGTGGCCTGGGAGGTGCCGTACCAAGCGGCGGTGGAAGAGGCGGCCCGGCTGGGCTACGCTGAGACCTTCCTGGGGACCGAGGGCGAGCGGGTCAAGTTCGTCGGGCACGGCATCGGTTTGGAGCTGGACGAGTACCCTTTCTTGGCCCCTGGCTTCGTCGAACCCCTGGAGGCGGGCATGGTCATCGCCATTGAGCCCAAAGTCTCCCTGCCAGGAGTGTGCGTGATCGGCATCGAGAATACCTTCTTTCTGCGCCCGGAGGGCCCGGAGCGGCTCACTCTGCCTTCGGATGAGCTCATCGTTATTTGACTCCCCCTTTTAAATTTTAAATAGCGCTAAAAAGAGAGGGCCTGCCTTCCGGATCCGGAAGGCGGGCCGCTTCTTTTTTAGTTCCAGAGCGGGATCGGGCGAAGAGGGGGGGGGCAGCCGGCCCCTTCTCGTTTACAGTGACAGTGAAAAATAAATCCTACAAAAGTGGAATTGCGCGAAAAAGCGCAATGTCGGAAAATAAATATTGGAGCAAGGCTGTAGGGATGGTCGCAGATGAAGCAAGTTCTGTTCAGCCCGGCCGGTGGGCCGCCGGTTCAGTCCAAGAGAGGGGCCGGAGAGGGTGGAGCGCCAAAGGCGCCTGCGCCTCCGGCCCTTAAGCTTGTCTAGTGTCAGATAGTTTTGCTAATTCCCTCAAGTCCAAAATATCACTAAAAAGAAAGGAGTAGTGCGGTATGAGTGCGACGGCTGGAGAGACCCAGAGCAGGCAGGCGCAGGCGGAGAAGCCCAAGAAGGCTTCGCTGGTGGTGCTGAGCGGCGACATGGACCGGGTGATGGCGGCCTTCATCATCGCCACCAGTGCCGCGGCGGCCGGGATGGAGGTGACCATGTTCTTTACCTTCTGGGGGCTCAAGGCCCTCAAGAAGAACGTGCGGACGGGCAAGACCTTCTTCGGCCGCATGTTGGGGCTCATGTACGGCGGGGACATCAACAAGCTGAACCCTTCCCGCTTCAGCTTCTTCGGGCTGGGCCGCTGGATGTTCAAGAAGATGATGAAGAACCACCGGGTGGCCACCCTCCCGGAGCTTCGCCAGATGGCGGTCGACCTGGGGGTGAAGCTCCTGGCCTGCCAGATGAGCATGGATGTGATGGAGTTTCCGCGGGAGAGCCTGATTGACGAGCTGACGGACGTGGTGGGGGCGGCCACCTTTGTCAGCGAGGCGGCCGAGTCCGACTTTACCCTCTTTATCTAAGCAAACCAAAGATCAGCACGGGGAGGAATCGCACATGGCGGACGAATTCAAGGTGGACCTGAGCTTGGACCTGCGGGGGCTGGCCTGCCCGCTGCCGGTGGTGCGGGTAGGCAAGAGCATCAAGGACGTGCCGGTAGGCGGCATTGTGGAAGCCATTGCCACCGACCCGGGAGCCCTGGCGGACTTTCCTGCCTGGGCCAAGACCACCGGACACGAGATCCTCAAGACGGAGCGCAACGGCGCGGACATCAAATTCTACATTAGAAGGGTGAAGTGAGATGGACGCCTTCTCTTTTTGGGTGGCCGGCGTCATGGTCTACGTCGCGGTGGCCGTGCTCGTCCTGGGGCTGGCTTGGCGCCTCTACCAGTGGCGCCGCCTGGCGGCCAGCCCCATGCGGCTGGGGATCTTCCCCAAGCCGCGGGGCGGGGCCAAGGCCTTGCGCATCGTGGCCGATACCCTGGTCTTCCCCCAGGCGGCGGAGGTCAACGCTCCTTTGTGGCTGGCCGTGTTCCTCTTCCATCTGGCGCTCCTGGGGGTCTTTGTGGGTCACTTGCGCCTCTTGGGGCGCTTCCCGGAGTTTTTGGAAGTCAAAATGAGCGAGTCGGCTCACTTGGCCGGCGGAACCATGGGCATCGTCTTGGTGGTCACTCTCTTCTACTTTCTGATCAGGCGCTTCAAGAGCCCGTCTAAAGAGCTCTCGGTCCCGGAGGACTACCTCCTCCTGATCCTGCTTTTGGGGGTGGTGGTCATGGGCGACCACCTGCGCCTCTTTGCGGAGATCCCGTTCTCGGCTTACCGCCAGTACGTGGCCAGCCTTTTGGCCCTGCGGCCGGAGTTCGGGCCGGAGATCGCTGCCTCGCCTTACAAGACGGCCCTGGTGGTCCACGTCTTGCTGGCCAATCTGCTCTTCATTTACCTCCCGTTCAGCAAGCTGGTGCACTTCATCGGGGCCTTCCTGACCAACGGGATAAGGAGGAGTTAGCTGTGAAGGGCGAGCTGAAAGAGTGGCAAGAGAAGCTGCTCGGGGTGATGAAAGGCCGGCGGAACCGCCAGCTCCTCTATTACTTGGAGCTGTGCACCCGGTGCGGGTTGTGCAAGGACGCCTGCCACATTTACAGGGCCACGGGGCGGGTGGAGTTCGTGCCTTCGCACCGGGCCGAGATCCTGCGGCGCCTGTATCGGCGGTACTTTTCGCCCCTGGGCCGACTCATTCCCTCCCTCTACGAGGCCCGGGAGCTGGACGAACGGGCTTTGGAGGACCTGTATGAGGCGGCCTATACCTGCACGGGTTGCCGGCGGTGCATGGTCTACTGCCCCTTCGGGATTGACATCACCTGGCTGCTCGGCGTGGAAAAGGCCATGCTGGTGGCGGCGGGCAAAGTTCCGGAGGAGCTGGCCATGCTGACCGACGCCGCCATTGAAAAGGGCAACAGCATCGACCTCTATCGCGATCTTCTGCAGGAGCAGATCAAGGGCCTGGAGCCGGAGCTGCGGGAGCGCACCGGGATGCCAGGGGCCTCCATTCCCATTGGCCGGAAGGGGGCCAGGGTGCTCTACGTAGCCCTGGCCGGCGCCCACTCCATCCTCCCGGCTGCCATCATCTTCAACCTGGCGGGGGAGGACTGGACTTTAAGCATGTTCGAGAGCTCCAACTACGGCTACTTCTTGGGGGATACGGAAAAGGCGGCCCGGGTCGCGGAGCGCATCGTGTCGGAGGCCAAGGCCCTGGGCGTGGAAGAAGTGGTCATTACCGAATGCGGCCACGCCTACCGGGTGATGAAGCACTTGGACGAGGTGTGGTCGAAGCAGAAGTTCCCCTTCCGCGTGAGCAGCATCTTTGAGCCCTTTGCCCGCTACCTCAAGGAGGGGCGGATCAAGGTGGACCCCGACCGAATTGCGGAGCGGGTGACCTACCACGATCCCTGCCAGTTGGGGCGCAACGGCGGCATCTTCGAGGAGCCCCGGGCCATCATCAGGGCCATCGCCCGGGATTTCCGGGAGATGAACCCCAACCGCGAGAAGAACTGGTGCTGCGGGGGCGGCGGCGGACTGGTGGCCCAGCCGGACCTGGAGGAGTTCCGGGCCGTGACCGGCCGCTTGAAGGCGGAGCAGATCGCCGCCACGGGGGCGAAGATCGTGGCCACTCCCTGCGAAAACTGCCGGCTCCAGCTGGACCTCCTCAACCAGCGCTACCACCTGGGCATCCAGGTCAGCGCCGTGACCGACCTTTTGGTGCAGGCCGCGGTGGTGGAAAAGGGCCAGAAAAAGGCAGCGGCGCTCGGCTAAACATCTCAGAGGGAGGCCGGGGGACGGAGAGGTTTCTCTCCCGCCCCCGGCTTTTCAACCCCCAACCCCCTACTTTTTCATCTTCCCCTTCCCATCTTTTACGCTCCAACCTCTAACTTCCAACTTCCAACCTCCAATTCTGACCTCCGACTTCCCACCTCTGTTGAGTACTGGCCGCCCTTCCGGGAGCATATACCTTTAAACGAGTACAAAGGGAGGGATGGCTATGGTGAGAATGCGCGATCCGGATGCGGAGCGCGGACCGGGGCTCTTCTTCATTCTGGTGGCCCTGGTGGTGGTGGCGGTCTTAGGGGCCCGGTACCTGGGCTTTTACCCGGCCAACTTCAAGCCCACCCTGGGCGGCGGGGGGCAGAAGGAGGCGGCCACCCCGCCGGGCGAAGCAGGGAAAGGGGAGCCCCTGGTGGCTATTTACCACTCCCACACCACCGAGTGCTACGCCCCCGGCGACAGCCACACGGCGGGGGAGCCGGGGGAGATTGTGCAGGTAGGCCGGGCGCTCAAAGAGGCCCTGGCCCTGCGGGGAGTGCCGGCGGTCCACTCGGAGGTCATCCACGATTATCCAGTCTTTAAGGAAGCCTACCGCCAGTCCCAGGCCACCATTGCCCAACAGGTCCAAGAGCACCCATCTCTGCAGATGGTCTTTGACCTGCACCGGGACGGCTTGCCGCCTGACGCCCCCCTGGATGCGGCAAGCATTGAGCTCAACGGCCAGCGGGTGGCGCGCATTCTCCTGGTGGTGGGCGACCAAGGGGCTTACCGGGAGGAGAACCTGCGCTTTGCCGAGGCGCTGGATGCCCGCCTGAACGAGATGTACCCGGGCCTTTCCCGCGGCGTCAAAGTCATGAGCGGCGACTTCAACGGCGGTGCGTTCCCACAGGCGGTGGGCGTCTTCATCGGCAGCTACCCGCAGAACACCCTGGAAGAAGCGGAGCGGGCGGCCAAACTCTTCGCCGATGTGGCGGCTACCCTGATCAGGGAGCCTGAGCCGGGGCAATGAAGGCTGCCCTTGCTTAGAGGCGTTTTTACCGGGGAGGGAGAAGAGCTGCACCAAGCGGCTCTTTTTTTTCCAGGAGGTTTTCCGAAAAGAGAAGGGAAGGCTTTTTTCATGCCGAACTTGCCACAACGGTTACCGCCGCGGCATAATTTACCCAGCAGCGGCGGATATTAAGGTGGAACGGGCGAAGTGGAAGAGGTGGCGGGGATGAACCTGGAGGGCGCGCGCGTCCATATGGTGGGGATCGGGGGAGCCGGGATGAGCTCCATCGCTAAGGTGCTGTTGGAGATGGGGGTCCGGGTCAGCGGTTCGGACCTGCGGGAGAGCGAAGTGGTGCGCCGGCTGCGCGAGCTGGGGGCGGAGATCAGCGTGGGCCATCGCCCGGAGAACGTGCAGGGGGCCGATCTGGTGGTGGTCTCCACCGCCATCACCCCGGAGAACCCCGAGGTGGTGGCGGCCCGGGCGGCGGGCTTGCCGGTCTGGCACCGCTCGGAGATGCTGGCCCGGCTCTTCAACGAGCGGTACGGGATCGCGGTCAGCGGCGCCCACGGCAAGACCACCATTACCTCCATGGTGGCCGTGACCCTGGAGCGCGCCGGCAAAGACCCCACCGTCATCATCGGGGGAGAGCTCAAGGACACGGGCTGGGGTGCCCGCTACGGCCGCGGCCCCTACGCCGTGGCTGAGGCGGACGAAAGCGATCGCTCTTTTCTCCGCTACCGGCCCCACATTGCCGTGGTGACCAACATCGAGCCGGACCACCTGGAGCACTACGGGGGCCAGTTTGAA
>JASBVW010000036.1 GCA_029961005.1 Bacillota bacterium | reverse complement strand
CTGCACTGGGAACGCTTCTAAGGCCGACCTGCCCGCCGATCTGAGGAATTACCCGGGCGCAAAGCGCGCGGGGGCCCTGCTCGCCCCCGCGCGCCCGACCTTTCAGCCTTATCCCATTTTATTCCTTCTTTCGGCCGCCTGGCCGGCCTCACTTGCCATCCTTACGGCCGGCCCCGCAGCGGCCAGCTCACCGCCCCCTCCCAGAGGAGCGCAAGGAGCGCCCCCAGGAGGCCCAGCAGGGCCACCAGGCCCACCAGGAAGCCCAACCCAGGGACGGCCGTTAGCACAAAGACCGCCAGCGCCCCCACCGCCGCCGGCCACAGGAGCTGCTCTCCGTCAGGCAGGTTCCAGCGCTTTCCCAGCAGCCGCCAGAGCCAGCGCCCCACCACCACGGCTAAAACGGCTTTGAAGAGTCCGGCGCTGCCCACGACCAGCCCCACAAAGCTCAGCGCCACCGCCCAGGCCGCCGAGGACCCCACCACGGTCAGGGCCAAAGCCACGACCACCAGGGGCACCAAAACCAGCGACAGGGCCCCCACCCCCAGGCTCCGCCAGGGGCGCGCCAGCAGCCGGTCGGTCAGGGTCCGGATGCCCTGGCCGGCGAAGAAGGCCAACGCCAGCGTCAGGAGCAAGAAGCGCCCCAGGGCCAAAAATTGCGCCGCCAGCTGGGCCAGCGGAGTCGGCCGGGCCTCGGGCGCCCTCGGGCGGTAAATTACTTGGCCCGCCACGCTACCCGGGGCCACCTCCGGTTTCACCGGGCCGGTATAGCGCACATCGCCCTCCACCCGCGCCCCTTCGGCGATGATGAGATGATCGGCCTCCACGTCCACGTCTCCCGCCACCCGGCCGGAGATGAGCACCGTCTCGGCAAAGGCGCGCAGATCCCGCCCCACCGCGCCCCGCACCTCCAGCCTCTCTCCAAAGGCCAGGAGAGTCCGCCCGATCGAGGCGCCCTTCGCCACCGCCAGGCGCGAGCCGAAGGCTGTCACCGCCCTCCCCACCCGGCCGTTGATGATCACGTCTTGCCCGGCTACCCGGACGTCTCCCTCCACCGGCCCTTCCACCGCCACGGTGCGCCCTGCCGCCAGCACGTCACCGCCCACAGAACCCGTCACGGTCACGTTCTCGCCCGCCACCATGGCATCTCCGGCCACGTCCCCCAGCAACCCTACGCTCCGGCCGGCCCCGTAGAAATCGTCTTCCACGGAGCGACCGGACTCCAAGACCACCTCTTCCCCGGCCGCCGCTCCTTCTTCCGGCGCCGCTGCCAGGGCCCACCACCCCAAGGTCAGACCAAGCAGAAGCGGCACCGCCGCCCATGCAAGTCCTCGCAACTCCATCACCCTCTCACCTTTTTCATCTCGCCCCTTTGCCCCGGGTCCGCAACCGCTAAATCCCACTCTATTATCGGCCTTCCCGGCGCGCTCCTTGAGTGCGGATCCAGGCAGGAAAAGCCCCTTCGGCGGTGAAGGAATTGGGAAAAAGGAGGGTCCGCTTTGAGTCTGGTTCGCTTTCTCCACGCCGCCGACCTGCACCTGGACGCTCCCTTGGGGGGCCGCCTCTCCCCCCAGCTGGCACGCCTGCGGCGCCAGGAACTCAAAGAAGCCCTCTTGCGGCTGACAGAAGAGGCCCGGCGCCGCCGGGTCCACCTCCTTCTTTTGGCGGGCGACCTCTTTGAGGCCCCGTCCGCCTCTCCAGCCACTGTGCAGTTCCTGGCGGAAGCCTTCCGGCGCATCCCGGAGACGCAAGTTTTCATCGCCCCGGGGAACCACGATCCCGTGCAGGGCCATCCTTACTACCGCTTCTTCTCCTGGCCCGAGAACGTCTTCATCTTCGCCGAAGAGCGCTGGACCTGCCGCGACTTGCCCGCACTGGGCGTAACCGTCTGGGGGCTGGGCTTTACCGGGTACGAGGTAAGGGAGCCGTGGCTGCAAAAGCTGCGGGTCCCCGCGGATGGCCGTTTCCACCTGGTTCTGGTGCACGCCGCCGATACCTCCGCCGCCCCGGGCCGGGACTGCCCCTACCTCCCCTTCACCCGGACCGACCTGGAAGCGACCGGGGCGGGGTATGTGGCCCTCGGCCACTACCACTGCCCCCGCCTCATCCGCCGGCCGGGCGGGAGCATCCTGGCCGCCTATCCGGGCTCGCCGGAGCCCCTGGGCTTCGACGAACCGGGCACCCACGGCGCCTTTTACGGCTGCATCGCCGAAGGGAAACTGCAAACCCTGGAATTTGTACCCCTGGCGCGCCGCCGCTACATCACCCGGCAGGTGGAGATCACCGGCCTGGCGACCCTGGACCAGGTGGCCGAGCGGCTTCAGGCCCTGGACGACCCGGCCACCCGGTCCTCCTGCTTTTACGCCCTGACGCTGGTAGGGGAGCCGGACCCGGACCTGATCATCGACGCGGAGGAGCTGCGGCGGCGCCTGGCCGGAAAGTTCGCCCACCTGGAAGTTTACGACCGGTCTTTTCCCGCCTACGATCTGGACCTCTTAAGCCGGGAGCGCACCGCCCGGGGCCTCTTCATCCGCTGCGTGCGCCAGAGGCTGGCCCGGGAAAAAGAGGAAGAGCGCCGCCTGCTTCTGCAACGGGCCCTCCTCCTGGGCCTGGACGCCCTGAGCCGGGGGGAGGTGCGGCCGCGGTGAGGATTCTGCGCGCCAGAATTCACGGCTTCGGCCGCTTTCGCCAGCGGGAGTTTATCTTCGGCCCCGGACTCAACCTGATCCTCGGCCCCAATGAATCCGGCAAGACCACTCTGCAGCGCTTCATCCGCGCCATGCTCTACGGCCTGAAAAAGTACGGGGTCTCCAACCGACAAAAGGACCCGGACTACGTGCGCTACCAACCTTGGGCGGGGCAGGAGTACGGTGGGATCCTGTGGTATGAAGCGGCCGGGCGCCAGTACCGGGTGGAGCGCAACTTGGACTGGGAACACGAGTCCATCCGCCTCTGGGACGAGGTCACGGGTGAAGAACTGACCGCCCGCTACCCGATGGACCGGCGGCGGGAGGTCCTGTTTGCCGCAGCGCAATTGGGCCTCAGCCAGCTCGCCTTCGACAACACCGTCTGCATCCGGCAACTGGAGGCTTCCGAGCTGGAGAGGGAGGACCTGGCTCGGGAACTGGCCGATCGCCTCATCTCTTCCGGGGAGGGCCCGGAGGAGATCTCGGTCCGCCGAGCCCTGGCCGCAGTAGACCGGCGCCTGGAGGAACTGGGAGGCGAAAGGGCCTTGACCAAAGAGTACGGCGCAGCATGCCAGCGCGTGGAGCGGCTGGAGCGAGAGCTTCAGGAGTGGGAAGAGGCCCGCCAGGAGGTCTTGGACAAAGAGGAACAGCTCCACCGGGTGGCCACCCAGGAAGAAGAAGTGCTCCGCCGGCTGGAGGGGCTGCGCCGCCAGCGGGATGCCCTCCGGCTCTGCGAGCTCCGGGAACGGCTTCGCCGGTTGAGCGAGGCGGAGGATAAACTCCAGCAATTGCGGGACGAAAAAGCTCTCCTGGAGCGGTACCGGGACTTCCCCGCGCAGGAGCGGGACCGCCTCTGGGCAATTGAGCGGGAGGTCTCCGCTCTGCGGCAACAACTGGCGGACCTGCAAGGCGAACTGGAGCACGTGGAGGAAGAGTTGGCGCGCGGCCAGGAGCGGCGGCAGGCCTCAAGCCACCTGGACCCGTTCCGGCAGGAAGATATCGCCGCCCTCCACCAGGTCTGCGCCTCTTACTGGAGCCTCCAGGACCAGCTCCGCCAGAGCCGGGCTCAGCTGGCCGCATTAGAAGAGCAGATCGCCCGCCTGAAGGGAGAGGAAGAGGCCTTCTCCGCCTACAGGCCCTGGCTCGAAGACCGGGGAGCCGCCGCGGAAGCGCTCCAGGAAAAGGTTCTGCGCCTGGAGGCGGCCGGACCCGGCCAGCTGTCCGGGGCAATCGCCGCAGCCGCGCTCTCCCTCCTGTTGGCGGCAGCTTCCGGCCTGTCCCTGTGGCAGTCGACCCCCCGTGCTGCATCTTCTGCGCCCTCTTTACCCCCCGTTCTCCCCTTCGCTCTGGCCGCCGGCGCCGCCGCAGCCGCCGCCCTCGCCTTGAGCCTCTGGTGGAAGAGGCGCCAGAACAGCCTGGCCTTGGCCCGGGCTCGGGCTGAGCTGGCCACACTCCTGAGCCGCACCGGAGCCAAGACGATGGCTGAGTTCCGGCGCGGTCTGGAAAGGCTGCGCGAAATCCGCCAGGCTCGGGAAGCGGCCGAAGAGCGTCAGCGCCAGGAAGCCGAGCGCCTGGCCGACCTGGCCTCGCGGGGGAACGAAAAGCGCGCCGCCGCCCTGGCCCCCCTGCGGCAGGCCCGCCTCTTGCCGGAGAAGGAGCCGGGGGAGGCAGGAGAGCCGGAGCCGTCCGAAGAGCTCCTCTCCTCTTTCACCGCGGCCGTACAGGGTCACCTGGAACTCCTGGCCGGCCTTGAGCGGCTTTGCCGGCGCCAGGCGGAACTGCAGGAGAAAAAAGGGCGCCTGGAGGAGGCGCTCCGGAGCCAGGAGAAAGCGCGCCTGGCCATCCTGCAGGCCGCAGGAGTGCCGGACCGGGAAGCGTTTGAAGTGGGCTGGCGCAGCCACCAGGAGCTGCTGGAGAAAGAAAAAGAGGAGCGCCGCCAGGAGGAGCTGATCCGCGAGATCCTGGGCGGCGAGACCGCCGAGCTGCTCTCCGCCCGCGCCGAAGAGCTGGCGCAAAAGGCAGGGGCCCGGGAGGGGGAGAGCCCGGCCGACCCGGCCGCCCTCCGCCGGCTGGAGGAAGAGATAGCCGCCCTGAAGGAGCAGGCGCAGGAGCTGGGTAAAAAGCGAACTTACCTGGCCACCTACATCTCCACCTCCCTGGCCCAAAAGCGGCCGGGAGCCGAGATCAGGCACGAGCTGGAGCACGCCCGGGCCCAGCTGACCGAACTGGCCCAGTACAGATCAGCTCTGCTTCTGGCCCGGGAGCTCCTGACCGAAGTGGGGGAGCAGATGCACCGCGAATTCGCCCCTCTCCTGAGCCAAAAGGCGGGGGAGCTCATCGCCCGGCTCACCGGCCACCGGTATACGGAGGTCAAAGTAGACAACCGCCTGCAGCTCACCGCAGTGGACCGGGCCACCGGGCGCCTGGTCCCCCTGGACGAGCTCAGCCGGGGGACCGTGGACCAGTTCTACTTCTCCTTCCGCCTGTCCCTGGCCGAGTTCTTCTCGTCCGGCGACGTACACCCGCCTCTCCTTTTGGACGACTCCTTCAGCCAGTACGACGACCAGCGGCTCCACCGGGCCCTGGAGTACCTGGTGGAGCTGGCCGCCCGGCGCCAGGTGCTGCTCTTCACCTGCCATCAGAGGGAGAGGGATTTCCTGCGCTCGCAGGGCTATCCCTTCCAGGAGATCGTCCTCGGCTCTCCCTGATTTCCATGGGGCACCAACTCACCCAGCAATTGTCTTCCTTTCTTTGGGCGGGGGCGCATACCACAGCCCTCCTTCGGCCAGAATGTACACCGGATTCCCCGAAGGAGGTGAAGCCTATGGCCCTGGTGGCGCAAAAGGAACTGGAATTCCTCGACGAACTGATCAGCGCCGAGATGCTGGCCGCAACCAAATTCAACACCTACAGCCAGCAGTGCACCGACCCCCAGCTCAAGCAGTACCTCCAACAGGCGGCACAGGCACATCAACGCCACTACAGCACGCTGATGAAGCATGTGGACCCGCGCGCGGCCCATTGACAGCCGGACGAAAGCACAAGACGGGAGGGAAAGACAATGGCCCTGACAGACAAGGATATGGCCCTGGACTGCCTGAGCACCCAAAAGTTTGGGCTTTCCAACTTCAACCTTGCCGCCATGGAGTGCACCGACGACGCCCTGAGGCGCGATCTCTTGACCATCCTCCAGGAGGAGCACCAAGCCCAAAACCAGCTCTTCAAGCTGGCCAACCAGAAGGGCTGGTACAAGGTGCGGTCCGTGGACCAGAACGACCTCACCAACCTGTGGAACAAGGTTTCCGCCCAGGCCAGCCAGCTGCAGGCCCAGATGCAGGGGCAACCCCAGATGAGGATCTGAGGAGCAGTGAACAGGACCCCAAAAGACGGCAGAAAGAGCCCGCGGGCGCTGGGCTCTTTTGCTTTTTCCCCTTCACCCGTTTGATTTATCAGTAAATTAGGCGCACGGCAGGGTTTTGCCCTTTCGGGTGGAAAGATTATGCGGAGCGGGTGTCACCGGGTTATGCCGTGCAAAGAGGGGGTCTACCGCGTGGTAACGCCGGAACTGGCCGGAACGCCCCAATCTCCCTACCGAGCCCCGGACAAGGCGAACGCCTCTCCTGTGGCACCCCTTTTCCCGTATCGGCGCCGCCTCCTCGCTACCTGCCGAGGTGAAATCTCGGTGGAGGGGCCGCTTCCTCCCGAGAGGTTGGCGGCTCTGCAAATGGATCCCGGCCTCAAATCCTTTCGCCCCCCCGAACGGCAGAAAGAGGCTCTGAAGGAGATCGCCTCTCTTCCCCGCGGGGCGGTGGTGGCGGCCCTGGTCCAGGAGACCATCGTGGGCTACGTCACCTTTCACCCGCCGGACGAGTTTGAACGCTGGGCCCGCGGCGGCCTCCAAAACCTTTTGGAACTGGGAGCCATCGAGATCAGCCCCCACTGGCGTCGCCTGGGAATCGCCAGCGCCCT
Source organism: Bacillota bacterium (assembly GCA_029961005.1). Taxonomy (GTDB): domain Bacteria; phylum Bacillota; class UBA5301; order JASBVW01; family JASBVW01; genus JASBVW01. The sequence continues at coordinate 3,200 of JASBVW010000036.1, read as the reverse complement.
TCTGGAGACAGCCTTCGCCGACGGAGCGCTGGACGACTACATCGTGATCTCGCCGGAGTACTACTGGCACTGGGACCTCGAGGGCACCGGCCTCTCCATCTGGCAGTACCGGAAAGTGCTGCAGAGCATTATGGGGCGCGTGGGGTTGGAGCCGCGCCCCACCGACGATCCGGAGATTTCCTCCCATCCCGCCAACATGCTGATGGTCCGCCTGGGGCCGCGCGTGCCGCGCGAAGACGTCATCCGCTTTGAGCAGCTCCGCTACCCGGAGCGCCCCATCCTGTAGCGGGCGAGGTACGCCCCCGGTCCCAGCGGGGCAGCCCAGCCCGGTGCGCAAGGAGGAATGAGACCATGCTGGTCGAGGAGATCATGACGCGCCAGGTCATCACCCTGACCCCGGAAGACCGGGTTCTCTACGCCCTGCAGCTGGCCAAGGCCAACCGGATCCGCCACTTTCCGGTGGTGGAGGGCAAAAAGGTGGTGGGTGTGGTCTCGGAACGCGACCTGCGCAGCGCCATCCCCGCCCTGGGGCTGCAACTGGACCTGCGCCAGTTGGAACAGACCCCCGTCCGGGCCCTGATGCACACCGAGGTCATCACGGTGCACCCGCTGGATCCCATTGAAGAGGCGGCGCGCTTGATGTACCAGCACAAGATCGGCTGCCTCCCGGTGGTCTCAGGAGGCGAATTGGTCGGCATCATCACCGAAACCGACGTCCTCCGCTCGCTGGTGGAGCTTCTAGGCGGGCTCCACTCCGGGTCGCGCCTGGAGGTGGAGGTGCCCGACCGGCCGGGAGTGTTGGCCGAGATCGGCGAGATCACCAAGCGCCACGGCATCAACATCACCAGCCTCTTCCTGGCCCCTTCCCGGCGTCAGCCCGGCCATCAGGTCTTGGTCCTCCGCCTGGACGTGATGGACCTCCATTCCGTGGCGCGCGACATCGAAGCGGCGGGGTATCAGATCGTTTGGCCCGCGCCCAAACCCGGGGAGAGCTTTTCATGAGCGGGAAGGCGGTCTGCATCTACAGCCCGGAGTTCCTGCGCTACCGCTTCTCCGACACCCACCCCTTTAACCCGCTGCGCCTGGAGCTGACGCTGGACCTGGCCCGGGAAGCGGGCGTTCTGAAGCCGGAGGAGCTCCTCCCTCCCCGCAGCCCTGCGCCGGAGGAAGACCTGGCCTTGGTGCACGATCGCTCCTACCTGGAGGCAGTGAAGCGGGCCGGCCATACGGGCCGGGTGGACGGTGAAGCCACCCTCTTTGGCCTGGGAACGGACGACAACCCCATCTTTCCCTACATGCACGAGGCAGCGGCCTTGATCGTGGGGGGAACCTGGACTGCTGCGGAGCTGGTGGCCACCGGGCAGTGCCAGCACGCCTTTAACCCCGCCGGAGGGCTGCACCACGCTCACCGCGCCCGGGCTGCCGGGTTCTGCATCTACAACGACGCCGCCGTGGCCATTGCCCGCCTGCAGAGGGATTACGGCCTGCGGGCGGTCTACCTCGACCTCGACGCCCACCACGGGGACGGGGTGCAGGAGGCCTTTTACGACGACCCGGGGGTGCTGACCATCTCCTTCCACGAAACCGGCCGGTACCTCTTCCCCGGCACCGGGGAAGTGGAAGAGCGGGGGCGCAACGCCGGCTACGGCTATGCCTTTAACGTGCCGCTGGAGGCCTTCACGGAGGACGATTCCTGGCTGGAGTGCTTTACGGCCGTGGTCCCGCCCCTGGTGCGCGACTTTGCCCCCGACATCATCTTCAGCCAGCACGGGTGCGACGCGCACCGGTTCGACGACCTGTCTCACCTGTGCGCCACTACCCGGCTCTACCAGGAGACCGCCCGCCTGATCCACGCCCTGGCCCACGAAGTGGCCGGAGGGCGCTGGGTAGCCCTGGGCGGGGGAGGGTATGACATCTGGCGGGTGGTCCCCCGGGCCTGGACCCTGGTTTGGGCAGAGTTGGCCGAAAGGCCGCTGCCGGAGCAGATCCCCGCCACCTGGCGGGCCCGCTGGCAGCCCCGAAGCCCCTTCCCGCTGCCGGAGTACTTTTTGGACCCGCCCGACGCCTTCCCGCCGGTACCCCGCCGGGCCGAGATCGCCGAGAAGAACCGCCTCACCGTCCGCCGGCTGCTGGGCGACTTTTACTGGCCCCTCTCCGGGCAGGCATAACGGCTGACGCCTCTGGAGGCGCGCCTCCAGAGGCGTCAGCTCACCACCTTTTCCAGGACCTGGTCCCGCAACAATCGCCCGGCCCCCTTGGCCTCCACGCGCCGCCGCCAGAGCGGTGCAGATACCCGGGCCCACTTCGCCGCCCGCGCATCCAAGAAGTCGGCCATCTCCTTTTGCAGTATATTATCGGCCCCTTCATGGCTGGGCTGTGCACCTGTCTCTTTAATGACGTGGCGCAGCACCGCCGGCCGGTCTATGAGCGGGCAAGGCATAAGGAGGTTGCCGCTGGTGGGCTGATGCTTTTGATAGGAGCGGAAGAAGGGCGAGCCCAAAACTTCGCGCAGGGACTTCTCCTTGATGTTGTCCACCCGGAAGTGCACGAAGGCGCACGGCTCCACGCCTCCATCGGCCGTAATGTGGAAATACCGCCGGCCCCCCGCGATACAACCCTGGGTCAACTCGCCGTCGTTCCAAAAATCCATCACCATCAGCGGCTTGGTCTCCCGGATCTGGACCACCCGCTCGGCCAGCCACAGGCGCTGCTCCGGCTCCAGAAGCAAATCCAGATCCGGGTCGCGGCCTACCGGGATGTAATGGAAGGACCACCCGTACAGCGCTCCTTTTTCCACCATAAAGTCCATGAACTCGTCGCTGAAGACCTCAGCAGCGTTATGTCTGGTCACCGTGACACTGAAGCCGAAGATAACGCCCCGCTCCTTCAGCAGATCCATGGCCTGCATCACCCGGTCAAAGACCCCCGGGCCGCGGCGGGCGTCGGTGGTATGGCGCCACCCCTCCAGGCTGATGGCCGGGGAAAGGTTGCCTACGGCCTGCATTTGGTCCGCCATCTCTTCATCAATAAGTGTGCCGTTGGTATAGAGCATAAAGGCTATATCCGGATACTCCTGGGCCATGCGAATGAGATGAGGATAGGCAAAGGGTTCCCCACCCGACAGGACAATAAAGTGGATGCCCAGCTCCCTGGCCTCGTCCAGGACCCGCTTTAACACTGGATAGGGGAGCGTGTGCACC
>JASBVW010000035.1 GCA_029961005.1 Bacillota bacterium | reverse complement strand
GCAGTTGGCCCAGTACTACCTGTGGATGGACGTGCCAGAGCCGAAGGAAGGGCGCCTCAACGCAGGTCAGCGCGCCACCTACAGCATGTGGCTCTTCCTGCTGATCTTTGAGGCCCTGACCGGCTTCGCCCTCTACGGCATGGCCAAGTTCCAGTGGGTGGGTTGGGTGCTGCAGGGGATGGGGTATGTGCGCATGCTCCACTTCCTGGGGGCCTGGCTCTTCATCATCACCACCCTGGCCCACGTCTACCTGGGCCTCTACCACGGCCTGGGGTTGCTGAGGGGCATCATCACCGGGTACGAGGAGCCGCGCAAGGCCTGAAGAACGGCTGGAATCGGCAAGGAGTAGAGCGCGCAGCAGAATGGACATACTGGCTGAAGAAAGGCGCAGATACGATATTCTGGTCCTGGGCGTCGGCAACATCTTGCTCAAGGACGAGGGAGTGGGGGTGCGGGTCGTGGAGGCCCTGCGGTCCCGCGACCTGCCCCCCGGTGTGGAGCTGATGGACGGGGGGACATTGGGGCTCGACCTCATGTCCCCCATTTCCCGCGCCGACCGCCTCATCGTAGTGGATGCTGTACAGGCGGGAGACGAGCCGGGGGCCGTTTACCGCTTCCGGGCCGACGAGGTGGATGTCAAAAGGATGCCCATCACCTCCTTGCACCAGGTGAGCCTCTTTGAGGTGCTTTCCCTCTGCAAACAGATGGGCCAAGCGCCGCGCGAGGTGGTGGTGATCGGGGTGGAGCCCAAGGAGATTAACTGGGGCATGGAGCTGACGCCCGAGATCCAGCAACGAGTGGAGCCGGTGGTCGAACTGGTGTTACAGGAGATTCAGCGCTTGCGCGGCGAGTCCGCGGCGGAGTAAAGAGGCGCATGGCAGCTTCTGCTCTCTGTGGCGTGCTTCCGGGAGGCGAAGAAGATCAAGGAGGGCTTTGTGGCGGCCCGGGGAAGGCCGCACAAAGCCCTTTTTCCCAAAGGGGATGGAAAAGCCGGTGCATGAACTGGGCATTGCCTCATCCATTTTGGAGATCGTAACCCGGGCGGTGGAAGAGAAGGGGCTGCAGCGGGTGACTCGCCTGAAGGTGGTGGTGGGGGAGACGACGGCCGTCGTCCCTGATGCTCTCTCCTTCGCCTTTGAGGCCATCAGCCGGGGTACCTGCTGTGAGGTGGCACAGTTGGAGATTGAAGAGCGCCCTTTTCGGGCCCGGTGCCGGCAGTGCGGGGAAGAGTTTCGGGTGGAGGAATACCGCCTGATCTGCCCGCGCTGCGGCCAGCGGGATGCGCAGATGATCAGCGGAGACGAGCTGTACGTAGACCACGTGGAGGCGGAGTAGAAGAGGGGGGCAAGCGGTGGAGATTAAGCTGGAAGCCAACGTCCTGAGCGCCAACGACCGGATAGCCCAGGAGAACCGCCGGCGGCTGGCCGAACACGGAATCTTTTGCCTTAATCTCATCAGCTCACCCGGCGCGGGCAAGACCACCCTGCTGGAGCGCACCTGTGAGCTCCTGCGGGGGCGGTTGCGGGTGGGCGTGATCGAGGGAGATATCACCACCTCCCTGGATGCAGACCGCATCGCCAGGCACGGCGTGCCGGCCCACCAAATTAATACCATGGGGGCTTGCCACCTAGATGCCCGCATGGTGCAGAAGGCTCTGGAGAAGTTTGCTCTGGCGGAGCTGGACCTCTTGATTATTGAGAACGTGGGCAACCTGGTCTGCCCGGCCGACTTCGACTTAGGGGAAGATGCCAAGGTGGTGGTCTTGAGCGTGCCGGAGGGAGACGATAAGCCGGCCAAGTACCCGGCCATCTTCCAGCGCTCGGCGGTGCTGCTGTTGAACAAGATTGACCTCCTCCCTCAGAGCAACTTCGACCTGGCCCGGGTGCGCAAGGACCTGGAGGGGATCAACCCCGGCCTGCGGCTGATGGAGGTCTCGGCCCTGCACGGAACGGGCCTCGACCAGTGGATTGACTGGCTCCAGGGGCGGGTTCAGGCCAAGCGCAAAGGTTGAAAAGGGGCCCCTCAATACAGGAGGTGGCAGTGGTGGCAGAAGGTGACAGCGGTCTGGTCAGAGCAGAGATCCTCCTCCAGGGAGTGGTTCAGGGGGTGGGTTTTCGCCCCTTTATCTTTCGCCTGGCCGAGCGGTTTGGATTGGCCGGGCGCGTCTATAACTCTCCCTCTGGCGTAGTGATCGAGGTGGAGGGGCGACGGCCGGCGGTGGAAGAGTTTCATCGGGCCATCCCGCGGGAAGCTCCCCCGCTGAGCCGGATCTCCCGGGAGGAGTTGCGCTGGCTGCCCCCTGCCGGCTACCAGTCCTTTGAGATCGTTTCCAGCGCCGAGGAAGGGGCGGCAGGCGTCCTGATCCCGCCGGACGTGGCCCTGTGCGAGGCTTGCCTGCGGGAGTTTAACAATCCGCGGGACCGCCGCTACCACTACCCTTTTATTAATTGCACCGACTGCGGGCCCCGGTTCACCATCATCGAGGCCCTACCCTACGACCGCCACCGCACCACTATGAAACACTTCCCAATGTGCCCGGAGTGCGCTGCCGAGTACAGGGACCCCCGCTACCGGCGGTTTCACGCTCAACCCAACGCCTGTCCCGTCTGCGGCCCTAAGGTTTGGCTGGCGCCGGTGGAGGCGGCGGGCGATCCCCCTCCGCCCGAGGCGGGAGAGACGGAGCGCCTGCTGGCTGAAGCCCGGGCTCGGTTAAAGCGGGGCGAAATTTTGGCGGTCAAAGGGCTGGGCGGATTCCACCTGATCTGCGATGCGTTGCAAGAGGAGCCGGTGGCTACCTTGCGCCGGCGCAAGCACCGGCCGGCCAAGCCCTTTGCCGTCATGTGCCGGGATCTGGAGGTCGTGAGGGCCTATTGCCGCCTCTCGCCGGAAGAGGAGGCGCTTTTGACCGGCTGGCGCAAGCCCATCGTGCTTTTGCTGCGCAAGGGAGAAGAGGAGCTTCCTCCCGGCCTGCCCCCGGTGGCCCCTTCAGTGGCCCCCGGCGTGGCCACCCTGGGGGTGATGCTCCCCTATACCCCGCTCCACCACCTCCTCTTCGACGAGGAGCTGTCCTGCCTGGTGGCCACCAGCGGGAATCTGGCGGAACTGCCGTTGGCCATTGACAACGCAGAGGCGGGGCGGGACCTGGGGGGCTTGGCTGACCACTTTCTCCTGCACGACCGACCCATCCACAACCGGTGCGATGACTCGGTAACGGCGGTGATCCTGGGGCGGGAGACCGTCTACCGGCGGGCCCGCGGCTATGCGCCGGCGCCGGTGGTGCACCGGGAGAAGCTGAGGCCGTGCCTGGCCCTGGGAGGGGACCAGAAGAACACCTTTTGCGTAACCCGGGACAACCTCCTGTTTCTCAGCCAGCACATCGGCGAGGTGGAAGGGCCGGCGGCCATCGACTTTCTGCACACCGCTCTGCGCCGCTTTGTGCGCTACTTTCAGCTCCGCCCCGAAGTGGTGGCCTGCGACCTGCACCCCCAGTACCGCACCACGCTCCTGGCGGAGCGCTACGCCGAGGAGCTGGGGCAAAAGCCGGTGCCGGTGCAGCACCACGAGGCGCACCTGGCCAGCTGCCTGGTGGAACACCAGGTCTTCGACCCGGTCCTGGGGGTGGTCTGCGACGGGACGGGGTACGGCTCGGACGGGCATCTGTGGGGCTTTGAGTTCTTTGCCGGCTCGCTAGGGGGGAAAGAGCCTTTCCGCCGCCTGGGGCACTTGGAGTACGTGCCCCTGCCGGGAGGGGAAGCCGCCATCCGGCACCCGGCCCGGGTCTTGTATTCGCACCTCTTCCACGCCCTGGGGGAGGAGGGGGTGGAGCGCGCCCGCCGCCTGCGCCCGCACTGGCATACTTCCGAGATGCCGGTGGTGCGTCAGCAGATCCAACGGCGCCTCAACGCCCCGCTGACCTCCAGTTGCGGCCGGCTCTTCGACGCCGTCTCGGCCCTGCTGGGGGTGTGTCTCGAAGGGACGTATGAAGGGCAGCCGGCGGTGGAGCTGGAATCCCTGCTGCCTCCGGGTTACCTGTGGAGGGGGGAGGAGTGCTACCCCTTCGCCCTCCGCGAAGAAGAAGGGCAGTTCTTCTTCTCCTTAGCCCCCTTCTGGGAGGAGCTCCTGAACGACCTGGAAGCGGAGGTCCCCGCCGTAGAGGTGGCGGCCCGCTTTCACCGGACGGTGGCGGCCATGATCCTGGAAGGAGTGCTCCGGGGGAGGAAGGCCACCGGCCTGGCGAAGGTAGCCCTCAGCGGGGGGGTCTTTCAGAACCGCTCCCTGGTAGAGTACCTCGTCCCGCGCCTGGAGCGGGAAGGTTTTGCCACCTTCACCCAGCACTCGGTGCCGACCAACGACGGTGGAATCGCGCTGGGCCAGGCGGTGCTGGCTACCCGCTTTGGTGAAACCTGAAAGCAGGAATCACTTTTCCCCCGAAGAAGTTATTCACAATTCAGATAGTTTGACCAGAGAGGAGAGGCTGTGGCATGTGTTTGGCTGTCCCGGCGCGCGTCCTGGAGATCCAGGGTGACATGGCCAAGGTAGAGCTGCAGGGGAACGTGCGCGAGGTGGGGATCCGCCTGGTGCCGGGAGTGAAAGAAGGGGACTGGGTGCTCATCCACGCCGGTTTCGCCCTGGAGATAGTGGACGCCGAGTTGGCCGAGGAGACCTTGCGCCTTCTGGAGCAGATGTACCGGGAGGGCGAGGAAGAGATGGAGGGTAGACCGTGAAGGAGCTTGATCTGAGCGGACTGTCTGACCGGCAGCTGGCGGGAAGGATTCTGGAGAGCATCCGGTCCCGCCTGGAGCGCCTGCAAAGGCCGATACGCCTCATGGAGGTCTGCGGGACCCATACCGTCAACATCTCCCGCCACGGCCTGCGGCAGCTGCTGCCGCCCCACCTCCACCTGCTTTCGGGGCCGGGGTGCCCGGTTTGCGTCACCGACCAAAAGGACATCGACCTCATCATGGAGCTGGCTCGGGAGCGGGACGTGATCGTGACTACCTACGGCGACATGATGCGCGTCCCGGGCAGCAGGACTACTTTACAGGAGGAGAAGGCGGCCGGCTGCGACGTGCGGGTGGTCTATTCTCCGCTGGACGCCCTGGCGGTGGCGCGGGAAAACCCCCAGCGCAAGGTGATCTTCTACGCCGTGGGCTTTGAAACCACGGCTCCCATGGCGGCCGCTTCGCTAGAGCTGGCGGTAAAGCAGGGGCTGCGCAACTTCTTTATGCTCTCGGTGCACAAGACGGTGCCGCCGGCCCTGGAGGCCCTGCTGACGGCCCGGGACGTGGCTTTGGATGGCTTCATCCTGCCCGGCCACGTCAGCACGGTCATCGGCGCGGCGGCGTACGAGCCCTTGGTCCGGAAGTACCGGGTGCCCTCGGTCATCGCCGGGTTTGAACCCGTGGACGTCCTGCGCGCGGTGGACATGCTCCTGGCCCAACTGGAAGAAGGCCGGGCCGAAGTGGAGATCGAATACGAGCGGGTGGTGACGCGGGAAGGGAACCGCGCCGCCCAGGAAGTCATCGCGGAGTACTTCGTCCCTTGCGACTCGGTCTGGCGCGGGATCGGGAAGATCCCGGGCAGCGGGCTGGAGCTCCAGCCCCGCTGGGCGGAGTACAACGCCCGGGTGCAGTTTGCGGTGGAGGACCTGTTGGCCCGCCTGCCTGAACCCCCGCCGTTGACTAAAGCCTGCTCCTGCGGCGAGGTCTTGAAAGGGGCCAAGCTGCCTCCGGAGTGCCCGCTCTTTGGGCGAGTCTGTACTCCGGCGGCGCCGGTGGGGCCGTGCATGGTCTCGTCGGAGGGATCCTGCGCCGCCTATTATCGTTATGAGCGGCGGGAGCGGGAGGTGGCTGCCCGATGAACGACCGGATCATTCTGGCCCACGGCAGCGGGGGGCGGGCCACCCACCAGCTGGTGGAAGAGCTCTTTTACCGCCACCTGGGAAACGAGCTGCTGCTGCAGAGAAACGACGCAGCCGTCTTCCCGGCTCCCCGAACGGGTCCGGGCGCGCCGGCTGCGCCCCGCCTGGCCATGACCACGGACTCCTTTGTCGTACGCCCCCTCTTCTTCCGGGGTGGAGACATCGGGCGGCTGGCCGTGTGCGGGACCGTCAACGACCTGGCCACCAGCGGAGCCACCCCTCTTTATTTGAGCCTGGCCTTGATCATCGAGGAGGGGCTGCGGATCGCCGAGCTGGAACGGGTGGTGGCCTCCATCGCCGCGGCCTGCCAAGAGGCCGGCGTCAAGATCATCACCGGCGATACCAAGGTAGTGGCCCGCGGCCAGGCGGACGGGCTCTACATCAATACCACCGGCATCGGTCTGGTGCCGGAGGGGGTTGACCTGGGGGGAGAAAAGGTGCGGCCCGGGGATGCGGTGATCGTCAGCGGCCCCATTGGCGAGCACGGAATAGCCGTACTCTCGGAGCGGGAAGGCATTGCCTGGGAAACGCCCATTCGCAGCGACTGTGCGCCTCTGAACGGCCTGGTGGCGCAAGTTTTGGCTACCGGCGCCGAAGTCCACTGCTTCCGGGATCCCACTCGAGGCGGCCTGGCCAGCACCTTAAACGAAGTGGCGGCCCAGGCTCAGGTGGGGGTCGTCATCTACGAGGAGGCGATTCCGCTCAGCCCCCAGGTGCGGGGAGCCTGTGACATGCTGGGCTTTGACCCCCTGTACGTGGCCAACGAGGGGAAGATGGTGGCCTTTGTCCCGCGCCAGCGGGCGGGCGAGGTGGTGCAGGCCATGCAAAAGGATAAATATGGGAAAGGGGCGAAGATTATCGGCGAGACGACCGCTCAGCACCCCGGACTGGTGGTGGTGCGCACCGCAGTGGGAGGGGAGCGCATCCTAGACATGCCGGAAGGGGAGCTGCTGCCGCGCATTTGTTAGGTTAGGGGTTGATTGGGCTTCAGGGAGGGGGTAGCCATGGCAAAAGCCCGCATCTTACTGGCGGACGACAGCCCCACTATCTTGAAGGTGGTGGGGGGCATTCTGGAGCAGGAAGGCTACGAGGTCGTCACTGCCCGCGACGGGGTGGAGGCAGCGGAGAAAGCCTTTCAGGTTCAGCCCGATCTCATCCTGCTGGACGTGATGATGCCGCGCATGAACGGCTATCAGGTCTGCCGTTTGCTCAAAAACGAGCTGCTCACCCGCCACATCCCCATCCTCATCCTCACCTCGCGGGACCAGCCCCGGGAGAAGTTCTGGGGTTTGCAGACGGGGGCCGACGAGTTCATCAGCAAAGGGGTGGGGAACGAGGAGCTGCTGCGCTTGGTCAAGGCTTTTCTGGCCCGGGGGAGCTCCGTGCGACCGATGCGGAACGTTAAGGTCCAGCCCCTCCAGAACGTGGACGTCCTGGCCCGGGCCAATGAGCTGTTGGATCGCACCCTGTACGAGGCCACGGTCATCAACGAGATCGGCAAGCTGGTGCACTCCCTGCAGGACTACGAAGAGACGGTGCGCTCCGCCATGCTCATCCTGCATAAGCTGATCGATTACTCCGTGGCTGCCCTGGCCTTGACCCACGGCGAGGAGGGCGAGTTTTTCGTCCAGACCTGGTGCCCGGAGATCACGGAGGAGGACGTCCTGGCGCTGAAGGAGCACGTCCTGGGGATTTTGCGCCCCTACCTCGACCCGGCTATGGTGCCCCCTCAGTTTACCACGCGCCTACTCAACAGCGAGGGCTGCTCCCGGAGGAAAGGAGAGCGCCCGCTCCCCCTCGACCAGCTCCTGTGCGTGCCGGTCAAAGGGAAGGGGACGGTGGTGGGAGTCTTTGCGGTCCTCCCCCAACCGGGCCATTCCTTCGATCAAGGGGACGAGGAGACCCTCCACCTGGTGGTGACCCACGCCTACGCGGTGATCGAAAACGCCTGGCTGTACGAGGAGGTCAGGAAGCTGTCGATGAAGGATGGCCTCACCAGGGTCTTCAACCGGCGCTACCTGGACGAGCGCCTGGAGGAAGAGTTCAAAAAGAGCATGCGCTATAACAAGCCGCTGTGCATTCTCATGATGGACTTGGACCACTTTAAGCGGATCAACGACCGCTACGGGCATCCGGTAGGGGATTTAACGCTCAAGAGGGTCATGGAGTGCACCCGGGAGACCCTGCGCTCTACGGACGTGGTTGGGCGCTACGGGGGAGAGGAATTTTTGATCATCCTTCCGGATACGGACAGCAGGGGCGGTACCCTGGTGGCGGAGCGGATTCGGCAGCGCGTCGAACAGTGCGAGATCAGGGTGGATGAGGCAGAGCCCATCAAGGTTACCGTCAGCATCGGCATCTGTGCCGTCCCGCGCCCCGAGATCAACACGCCGGCCCAGTTTGTAGCGGCGGTGGATATGGCCCTCTACGAAGCCAAGCGGCTGGGGAGGAACCGGGTCCAGCTCTATACGCCGGAGCTTTCGGCCGAGGCAGAGCGGGAGGTGGCGGCCGGCGCGCCGCAGAAGGATTGCCCGGGACAAAAGGTGCAGCCGACCGGCACCGGTGGAGGTGGAGGTTGTTAGGTTGCGGCGCTGGCGGTCCTGCGCGTATGCGGACCCCGTGGCGTGGCGGGCCGGCCAAAGCCAGCGGCTGGTCTTGGAGGGCGCGGCCCGCCCTGACCCAGACTGGAATCCGCACCCGGGGAATTAAGGCATAAGGTCTAGATCCAAGAGGTCCAGGACCGTCTGGATCGGGGAGAAGATGGTAGCTTGGGCCGACCCGGCGAAGAGCAATCCCACTGCCTTGAGGTCGCGGGTCAGCACCAGAGAGCCGCTGTCCCCCCCGGACGACATGGGCTCGGCCACCACCTGCTCCACGAAGGTGGCTTGCCGGCCTCCATCGTACCCGACGTCCAGCGAGGCGTGCAGGGCGATGACCCGGCCGGAGGTGACCCCCGTTGTGCGTCCGCTCTTGGTTACCTCCAGATCCGGCTGGGCTTCGGCTATTCCTTGCACCCTGCCCAGCTCCATGATCTCGTCAGAGATCAGCTGGGGGGTTAAGGGGCGGGCCACTGCTGCGTCTACCAGGTTGGGCCGTTTGGCCTTGGGGGAGAAGAAGAGCCGCCGGAAGTGCAGGGGGACGAAGCGCTCCAGCCGGGCAATCAGGTCCTCGCTGGACCCACCGTCGTAGCGCCCCGGCTGCCAGATGGGGTCGCCTACGGAAGCCCGCCGGGCACGGTCGCTGGTGGAGTTGGCCAGGACGTGGTTGTTGGAGAGGATAAGGGGCGCGCGGCTCTGCCGGTCGTAGACGACCGCCCCGAAAGTACCGGCGGTAATCTTGTAGTGCCCGATGCTGACGCCCGGGCGGGCAGGGCGCATCTTCCGCGTGCGGGGGTTATTCTCCGCTCCCAAGGGGAGTGGTAAGGCCCCCAGGGCGCGGATGTCTCCCACCTCCACCACGTCTGTGGGTACGCCCCCCACCCGCGGGGGAACCAGGTCCGCTGCCGCCAGCTGAGCAGCCGGCAGCTTCTTCTTGACCAGGACGATCAAACTGGGCTGCCCGGTGCTCTTGCCCCCCACGCGCTTGTGACCTATGCCCACTCCGACGACGTTGGGCAGCTTGAGCAGGGCGGCTTTCTCCCGTTCCAACACCTGCTTGAGCTCTTCGGACATGAACCGAACCTCCTTTCCCCGGCTCTCAGTGTCATGGTTTTCGGTGAAAGGGAAAAAATCCCTCTTTCTGCTGCGGGAACTGGTTTATATATATGCTCCGTTAAAATCAATAGAAAGAGGGGAAGAAAAAAGCCGACCCTGGGGTCGGCGGGCGACTCGCCAGAGGCGTGGTACGGAAGGCCCGTTATTTCTTCTCCCTCGGCTCCGGGTACCTGGTGGCAGGGGTACCCGTTTTCTTTTGCCCGTTCAGGAGCTGGAAGAGCCG